>CALENB010000221.1 GCA_937910235.1 uncultured Myxococcales bacterium
CGACCACCGGGTAGATGCTGGGCTACGTTTCGCTCGACCGCGTCGTCCCGCCGATGGAGCAGGCCGACGCCGCCTGCTGGGCCCTGCCCGCGGCCCGGCGCCGCGGCATGACGACCACCGCGCCCACCGAGACCAACGCGGCGTCGCAGTTCAAGCTCGACCCGACGGCTGGCGACCGCGGTATCTTGAAGAAGGGCCCCGGCATCTGGGCGGCGCTGCCGGCGTACGACTGGAAGGCGCCGAAGGCCGGCTTCGCGGTGAACTTCACCACCGGCGCGCTTGAGAAGGACCTCATCATGGCGGGCACCGGCAGCGTCGACATCTGGGTGCGCAGCCCCGTCGCCGGGGTGACGGACGCCGACCTAGAGGTGAACCTCGCCGAGGTGCGCGCCGACGGTCAGGAGATGTACGTGCAGAGCGGTTGGCTGCGGGCGAGCCACCGCAAGCTGAAGAAATCGAGCACCGAGCTCTGGCCAGAGCCGACGCTGGTGTTGACCGACATCGCCCCGCTCAAGGTCGGCGAGTGGACGCAGCTGCGCGTCGGCATCGCCGGATTTGGCCACGTCTTTCACAAGGGCTCCAAGATCCGCATCTCGATCGACACCCCCGGCGACAGCCGCGCGGATTGGCGCTTCAAGCTGCTGACCTTCAAGACCGACGCGCACTACGACATCGGCCACGACAAAGACCGCCCGTCGAGCCTGGTGCTGCCTGTGCTCGAGGGCGTGCCGCTGCCTGACGACGTGACGCTCGCGACGTGTCCGTCGCTTCGCGGTCAGCCGTGCCGGACCTTCAAGGCCGTGGACAACGTCGCCGTCAAACCCTGATCTTCCGGCGTTTCAGCTCAATCTCACAGCCGGCGGCGCGACGGATCGCCCGCGCCTCTAGAGGCCGCGGAGCCGCTCAGGCTTGAGCAACCGCTCGTCGCCAGCGGCGATGACGTGGTCGAGCGCCGCGACCATGGCCGGCTGGTCGGCCGGTAGAACGCCCCGCAACGGCAGGTAGTTCGAGGCGTGATTGCTGGAAAAACGGCAGTGTGAGAACCGCGCCTCGGCGAGGATCGTCCGCAGCTCGGCCAGCAGCGCGAACTTGGCCGGCAGCACAAACTCGCCGGCGGTCCAGGCCGCATGGAGCGGGGTGCCGGGCACGGGCGTGACGGTCAGCGCGCCGACAAAGGGCGGGTCGATGGCTGTGAGCAACGAGGCCGTCTCCTGAGCGTGTCGCGCGCTGCCAGCGACGCCACCGATGCCGAGTAAGACGATGACCGAGTGGGCGATCCCGGCCTGCCGCAGCCGCGCCGCCGTCTCGATCACCTCGGCCCGCGTGGCGCCTTTGACGATGGCGGCCATGCTCTGTTCATCGCCCGTCTCGACGCCGTGATAGATCATGCCGAGACCCAGCTCCCGCAGCACGGTCAGCTCCGCGACGGACTTTCGCAGCACCGAGCGCGTGTCGCCGTAGCAGCAGACGCGGGTCACCCAAGGCAGCCGCGCACCGATCAGCTTCAGGATCGCGACGAGGCGGCGCTGCGGCAGGATCAACGCGTCACCATCACACAGAAACACCCGGCCGGACGGGGCTGGCGGCAGCTTCGCGTAGTGCTCGACGAGTGCCTCAACCTCGGCGTGCGAACGGATGGCGAAGCTTTTGCCGAGGTACATGGCGCAGTAGCTGCACCGGTTGTGCGAGCAACCGACCGACACCTGGAGCAGCAGCGAGCTGTGTTCGGAGGGCGGCCGATAGACCGAGCCACCGGGGATGAGGGTGCGGCCGTCTTCGGCGGTAGTCATGAAGGGATGTACGTCGGTCATGGGTAGCGCCCTGTGGTCGTGGCGGGATGCAAAGCGGTCACGGCACCGCGCTGGGAGGCTGAGAAGACGGGGGCAGAGCCGACGACGGGGGCGACGCTATTTTCCCCGTCCATAAGCCCGAAGCGACTCCGCGTCGCCGGCAGGGATCGTCCGCAGCGCGTCGCCACCCTGCGCCCAGAGCGTGCAGGCGAACTCAAAGAACACGCCGCGACGCAGCACAGCGGCGGGGGTGGCGCCACAGATGAGCTGACCGTGATTGGTCATCTGCACCACCGTCACGTCGGGATCGACCAGGGCCCCCGCCACGCTCGCCGCGAGGGCTTCGCTCCCAGCCATCGCCCACGGGACGTAGGCGTGTCTCCGCACGTAGGCCGGCACCTCGGGGATGAGGTCGAGGTTCGTCGGCGGCGACTTGTGGCAGGCGAGCAGCGTCGCGGCTGGCGATTGGCAGTGCAGCACCGCGCCGACGTCCGGCCGCAACGCGTAGATCTGCCGGTGCATGCTGGTCTCCATGGAGGCGTCCGGACCCGCCAGCACCGCGCCGTCGGCGATGCGCACCGTCGAGAGCTGGTCCGGCGCGAGGTCTTGGACGCGCGTCCCCGTGCCGCTGATGAGCAAGGTCTCGGCGTCGAGGCGGACGCTCGCGTTGCCGCACGTCGAGCTGAGGAGGCCGGCAGTGAAGGCGTCGCTGCCGAACGCGATGAGGGAGGCGACGGAGGCAGGCGTGGGGCTGGTCATGGGGACTCCTGTTGCGTCGTGGGCCGCTGATGTTCATTCAAGGCGCCAGGCGTCGCTAGTCGCGCGGAGCTCGCCTCACCGGCGTCGTCGGAGTCGCCTAGATCGGGGCGCGCGGCGCGAAACACCCAGTGTTTGGCCAGCAGGTAGTTCGCGACCGTCGCCAGCGCGATGCCCGCGAGGTTCGCGAACGTGCGGCTGAAGCGCAGGCCGACGCCAACGCACAGCGCCAGGAATCCGTCGGTGGCGGCCACGTGTCGGAGCGGGTCGCCGAGCGGTGACTCCAGCGCCCAGACGAGCCCGTTAAAGCACGCCCACTGGATGAGAAAGGCCACAAATGCGCTGGTGTAGTAGCTCGCGACGCGACGCGGCCAATGGGCGTTGTAGCCGGCTTGGGCGTCGCGGAAGGTCAGCCGGTCATTGAGCGCGAAGTTGCTGGCGACCGAGACGAACCAGCCGAGAAAGAGCGCGACGTTGTTGATCCACCAGCTGCCGGCCGCTGGGGCTGCGTGGCTGTGACCGCTCTCCATGACGAACAGGGCGGCCCAGAACGTGGCGAGGTTCACGGCCACGCCGCTGCCGCCGACCGCGCAGAAGGTAAGAAAGCGACGGTGCCGCGCCGCCAAGGCGCGAATTCGGCCTGTCATGGTGATGTCAGCCCTGCACGGTCATGGCGGCGGCGAAGAGCCCAGCCTCGGTACAGACGAGCTGGACGGCGCGATCGTGGCGGTGGACGGGCCCCCACGGCAGGCAGCAGGCGGCTGCCACGGCGGCCACGACCACAGCGTCGTCGCGCAGCGTCGGAAGGTAGCGGTCGTAGCTGCCGCCGCCCTGGCCGAGACGCACCAACGCCGCGTTCACGGCCAGCGCGGGGGTGACGAGCAGGTCGATCCTAGCCGAATCGAGCGCCGGCCCCGCTGGCTCCATCAACCGACTGCGCGGGCGCGTGACCAACGCAGACGGCCCCGCACAGGCCACAAAATCAAGGCTGACGTCGTCGGCGCGCAGCCGTGGATAGGCGACGGAGATCCCAGCAGCCAGCAGGGCGTTGGCCAGGGGGCGCGTGTCGACCTCTGCGCCGATGGGGTGGTAGAGGCCGACGAGTTGAGCGTCGCTGGCGACCGCAAACGCAGCGAGCGCCTCGGCGAGCACCGCCCCGTGCTGATGACGCGTCGTGCTGGCGCGTCGCAGCCGCCGAGCCAACGCTCGCCAGCCGGGCTTGTCCATCGGCGCGGGCGCGGCGACGTGGGCGAGCGTCAACGCAGGCCGGTGGACAGAGGGTTGAGCGGTCACGCGGCAGGCTCCGTGGGCTGGGCCGAGCGCCCAGGCTGGCTCGGCTGGGCCATCGCATCACCGTCGGCGAGCGCGTCGGCAGCGTCAGCGGCGTCAGCGGCGTCAGCGTCCTCGCCAAGGGCGGCCTCGATCGCCTCGATGCGTGAGCGCACGCGGCCGTCCAACGCGGTCGCGCGCTCGCGGCACTTGAGGAGCTCGTCGCCCAACGTCAACGCCGCGAAGAGGCCGAGCGTACGGTCTCCTGGCGCGCCTTGGGCCTGGAGCTCGCGCAGGCGCGCGTCCACCAACGCGGCGACGGATTGGATGTGGTCATCCGTCTCGTCGGTACGCAGCGTGAAGGTCTGACCGAGGAGGGTGATGCGGACGGGGCGCGACATGGCGGCCTCCTGAGGGCGATGAGAGTGGTGCCGTGGGGGCAAGGTCGAGCAGCGTAGCAGGCCTTGTCAACCGGAGCGCGAATCCCAAAGGGGAGACGCCAGAAACCTCCGTGATATGCTGTGTGCATGAGTACGAACGACGCCCACATCGCTGACGACGCGCCGCGCTTGTGCCCCCAGTGCGAGCGCACGATGACGAGCCGGTACTGCAACCAATGCCGCACCTCGACGGTGTTGGCGGCGGTGGTGCACGGCGCGAGCGCGGAGCCGGAGCACAGCGGCCGAATCTTGGCTGGGCAGTACGAGCTGCTCGCTGAACTTGGCAAGGGCGGCATGGGCACCGTGTATAGCGGCGTGCAGATGTCGGTGGACCGACCCGTCGCGATCAAGCTGATCTCGTCGGAGATCGCGAGCGATTTGGCGGCGATCAAGCGCTTTCAGATCGAGGCCAAGCTGACGTCACGGCTCAACCACCCCAACTGTATTCGGCTCTACGATTTCGGCGTGACCGATGACGGCCTGCTCTACCTCGTGATGGAGATGCTGAAGGGCCGTGAGCTCGCCGACGAAATCGCCGCGATTGGCGCCATGCCGCCGCGCATGAGCTTGGACATCACGCTGCAAGTGCTCGCGGCGCTGCGGGAGGCACACAGCCACGGCATTGTGCATCGGGACTTGAAGCCGGCGAACCTCTTTGTGACGGACGGCCCCGACGGCGCGGTCGTCAAGGTGATGGATTTTGGTATCGCCAAGCTCGTGCAAGGGGGGGACTCCAAGGTCACGAAGACGGGCATGTTGGTGGGAACGCCGGCCTACATGTCGCCTGAGCAGGCCCGGGGCGAGGAGATCGACCACCGCTCCGATTTCTACTCCCTCGGGATCATTTTGTACGAGATGTTGACCGGTATGGTGCCCTTTCAGGCCGAGACTCCGGTGTCTGTGCTGCTCATGCACGTGACGCGACAACCCGACGGGCTGGTGGCGCGGCGACCGGATCGGCCGACGCTGGGGCTGCTGCAACCCCTGATCGACACGCTGCTCGCCAAGGGTCGGGATGCGCGGCCGGTCGACGCCGGTGAGGCGATGACGCTGGTTCGTGCGCTCATCGACACCTTGCCCGACGACGCTGTGGCGAACGTCGCGGCGATCGTGGCCCAGGACACCGTCGCCGCCATGCCGACGCCGATCGCCCTGCGACGGCCGTTGCGGGCAGCCCCGCGACAACCCACGCACGCGCCGCCCAGCGACGCGCCACCGACGGCGCCGCCACAGGCGCTGCAACCGCCAACAGAGCGGGTCGAGCGACCGGGCCCCGCGACGGTGAGCGCTGGTCCCCCTGAGGCCGCCTCCCGCGCTTACCGTCCGCCCAGCACGGGCAGCCTCGACCACCTGCCGCTGCCGCCGCCGGCGTCTGCGCGGTCAGCCTCCAAGCTGCCCCTCCTGCTCGCAGCCGCGGCGGCGGGACTGATGGCGCTGGTTGTGGCGGGCGCTGGCGCGTGGTGGTTGCTTCGCAGCGACGCAGCCGAAGATCGCACGAGCGCGTTGGCGGCGACGGCAGCAGCCAACGGCATCGCAACGGCGGGCGCGGCGCAGACCTCGGCGGCACAGACCTCGGCGGCACAGACCTCGGCGGCACAGACCTTGGCTGCGGAGACCGCGGCGGCGACGGTGGCCGCGGCGACCGGGGAGACCGCTGCGGCGGCTGCAGCGGCCGCGCTACCGCCAGCCGCGGACATCGCGGCGAGCGCGGGAGCGGCGGCGTCCGCGCCAGCCTCGATGACGTCGATCACCCTCGTCAGTAAGCCCCTCGGCGCCGAGGTCCGGCTGCAAGACAAAGCGAAGGGTGTGACGCCGCTGGCCATGCAGATCGCCGTCGCGACGACGGTGGTGCTGCACAAGGCGGGATTTGCCGATGCGTCGGTGGAGCTGCGCCCGGGCGACGAGACGGTGCGACTGGTCACGCTGACGCCCCTGAAGCGAGAGGCC
This sequence comes from uncultured Myxococcales bacterium, assembly GCA_937910235.1. Classification (GTDB taxonomy): domain Bacteria; phylum Myxococcota_A; class UBA9042; order UBA9042; family UBA9042; genus UBA9042. The sequence goes on from CALENB010000221.1 coordinate 6,203, forward strand.
GCGCGCCGCCGCCGCGGCGCGAAGCCCAGCGGGACATCCGCAGCGACGAGCCAGGCCGCCGACGGCAAGGCGACCGGCACCCAGGCGACCACGGCTCCGACACCCGTCACGGCCAAGGCCAAGGCCAAGCTGGCGGTGAAGGAGGCGAAGGTCACTGCCACCGGAAAGCTCGCAAATTCAGCGGAGAAGTTGGCGGAGAAGCTCACGGCTGCGGCGCGCGGGTTGCGTGGTGCGCCACCGGTGAGCGGGGACCAGGTGGCGCCAGCGAAGGTGCGCACCGCCCATGACGCCAAGCGCCTCTATGGGGCTGAACGCTTGTCACGCGACGGCTACCGGAGCGTGATTCAACGCCTGAAGCTGGTGCGCCGTGATCAGATCTTGGCCGCCAAGCAGCGGTACAAGGACGGCAAGGTCGACAAAGCCGGGTATCGCGCCCTGCGGGTCCAGATCGACAAGGACTACTGGGGCAAGAAGTAACGCGCGGTCGCCAGACGGGTGAGCGCCACGCGTCAAACCGCATGAGTGCGCGCCGTTTTTTTGACCGCGGCCGCTGTCACGCCTATGACGGGGGTGATGAGAAGCCGCAACCACGCCACGAAACGGCCTGCTGTGGGCACCATGGCGACACCGATTCGCCTCCTGCTCGCCGCCGCCCTGCTCTCCACAGTCCTCGCCTCACCCCAGACGGTGCACGCGCGCTGGAAACCGCAGCAACAGGCTAAAGGTGCCGTGAACGCCGGTCACCTCGAGCGCGCGTCGAGACTGCACAACACCCGCTACGTGAAGCTGCGCTTCCCCGCTAACGCGTGGGGAACGCGGCAGCTGGTCGACTTGGTGCAACAATGCGCGAAGGAGGTGCGGCGACGTCACCGCTCGGCGCACAAGTTGCTGGTTGGGGACCTGTCGCGGCGGACCGGCGGCCCTCTGCCGCCGCACGCTGGGCACCAGAACGGACGGGAGGCCGACGTTGGCTTCTATATGCGGTCTGGCCGCGCCCTGGGCGGGCTGTGGCGCGTCGGCGGGCACGATCTCGACGCGCGGCGGACGCTGACGTTCCTGGCCTGCGCCATCGATTCCCACGCGATCAGCCAGATCTTTCTGGACCGCGCGTTGCAAGCGCCGCTCGTGCGGGAGGCGCGGCGCGTGGGCTGGAAACAGGCCCGGATCGACAAGACCTTCAGCTGGCCGCGCGGTCGAAACGTGCGCGTCGGCGTCGTCCAGCATCGCGGCGGGCACGACAATCACCTGCACCTGCGCCTGCACTGTGCCCCGCATGAGCACCACTGCCGCGAGAGACCTGTGGCGCGGCGTCACGCGCTGCGCGCCAAGCGCAAACCGCGAAGACACCGCCGCCGTCGACGCCCCTGAGGCGCGGCGCGGCGAACGGCGGTGAGCGTGGGCCGCAGGCGGGGCGGGGCGAACCCACCCGGCCCGGCGTCGAGGACAGATTGTCTTGCGGACGACGAGAGCGACGCGTATATCGCCCTCCCCAATCAATGTGGGACCCGCGTTTTCGCCGGTTTCGCACGTTGAACCACCGCGACACGCCTGAATGAGCAGGCCTTCGCGCGGGGAATGCCACCGCCCGGGTGGCCGGATCGGAGGCCTTTGATGAGTCGTTTTCTGCTTCGCAGCGTCGCTGTGTTCTTCTGTGTTTCAGCTGCTGCGTGCGGCACCAGCGCGCCCCCGCAAGGCAACGGCGCCGGCGGTACGTTTGACACGGGCGGCGCCGCCGATACGGGCGGCTCACCTTTCGACACAGGCGGCGTCGACGCCGTCTCGGGTGACGCGGGCGGCACGACCGACGCCGGGACCAACGACGCGACCGGCACCGACGCAGGTGGCAACGCCGACGCGGGCCCGGCCGACACGGCGAGCGCAGATGTGCCCAAGACCGGCTGCGAGCGGGACTCCGATTGCGCGACCCACGCGGTCGGCGCATGCGAGAAACCGGTCTGCGACAAGGCGGCGGCGACGTGCAAGGGCGCGCCACTGGACGAAGGTTCATCGTGTGACGACGGCGACGTCTGCACAGAGAGTGACATCTGCAAGGGCGGCACCTGCGCCGGCGATGCGGTCATCTGCAACGACGGCAAGGCCTGCACTGCGGACGTGTGCGACGCGGCGACCAAGTCCTGCAAATACACGGCGATCGCAGCCGGCGGGGCGTGCGACGACGGCAACAAGTGCACCGAGAAAGACGCGTGTGACGAGGCGGGCGGATGCCAGGGCGCGGCGGTGGTCTGCGACGACGGCGATCCCTGCACGGCCGACGCGTGCGCGCCCAGCTCTGGCTGCCTCAGCAACCCCGCGAGCGGCCCTTGCGATGACGGCGACGCCTGCACCACCGACGACGCGTGTGTCGATGGCGCGTGCGCCGGCCAGGCCGCGGCGTGTGATGACGGCAACCCGTGCACCGACGACAGCTGCGACAAGACCAACGGCTGTGTGAACGCGCCAAACAAGAACACCTGTGACGACGACAACGCCTGCACCGACACCGACAGCTGCGGAGACGACGGCAAGTGCATCGGCGGCGCGGCCAAGGTGTGTGATGACAGCAACGCGTGCACCGACGACAGCTGCGACCCCAAGACGGGCTGCGTAAACGCCGCAAAACAGGGCGGAGAGCAGTGCGACGACGGCAGCAAGTGCACTAACGGTGACGCCTGCGCAGACGGCAAGTGTGTCGGCCTGCAGGTCGACTGCAACGACAAGAGCCCGTGCACCAAGGATGTCTGCGACCCGACGGCGGGCTGCACGAACACGCCGGACGACTCGCTGACCTGTGACGACGGCGACGCCTGCACGACGGGAGACAGCTGCAAGGCCGGCAAGTGCGTCACCACCGGCGGCGTTGTGTGTGACGACAAGAACCCTTGCACGGATGACACCTGCGACCCGACGACCAAGAAATGCGCGGCGAAAGCGAACGCCGCGGCCTGCGACGACGGCAACACCTGCACCGAGAACGACCAGTGTGCGGACGGCAAATGCGGCGCCGGCAAAGAGATCGCCTGCGACGACAAGAACCCCTGCACGACCGATACATGCGACTCAAAGACGGGTTCGTGCGCGTTCATCGCCAACACGGCCGGCTGCGAAGATGGCAACAAGTGCACGACGGGAGACGCGTGCGCGGACGGCAAATGCGCTGGCAAAGCCGTGGTCTGCGACGACAGCAACCCCTGCACCGACGACAGCTGCCAGGCCAGCGACGGCAAGTGCGGCGCCAAGGCCAAGGCGGACGGCGTGAAGTGCGACGACGGCTCGGTCTGCAGTGAGGCGGACGTCTGCGGCGCCGGAAAATGCGGCGGCAAGGCGATCAAGTGCGACGACGACAACCCGTGCACCGACGACAGCTGCGATGCCACGAAGGGCTGCCAGAGCGCGCCAGCTGCAGGCACGAAGCCTTGCGACGACGCCGACCCCTGCACCGATGGTGACAGCTGCGGCAAGGGCAGCTGCCAGCCGGGCACCAAGGCCAAGGTCTGCGCGGACGACAACGTGTGCACCGACGACAGCTGCATCAAGGGCAAGGGGTGCGCGTTCAAGGCCAACGTCGCCAAGTGTGACGACGGCAACGCCTGCACCGCGCCTGACGTGTGCGCCAAGGCGAGCTGCGGCGGCGCGGCGACGTCCTGCGACGACAGCAACCCCTGCACGACGGACAGCTGCGACAAGGCCAAGGGCTGCCTCCACGCCAACAACACCGCGGCTTGTGAGGACGGCACGGTGTGCACGAAGGCCGACAAGTGTGACGGCAAGGGCAAGTGCGTCCCGGGCGCCAAGATCGCCTGCGCGGACGGCAACCCCTGCACGACGGACAGCTGCGACGCGAAGAAGGGCTGTGTCTTCCCGATCCTCAAGGACGGCGCGGTGTGTGATGACCAAAACGGCTGTACCACGGGCGATAAGTGCACGACGGGCAAGTGCGGCGGCGTGGGTAAGAGCTGCGACGACGACAACCCCTGCACGGCTGACTCGTGCGCGGACAACAAGTGCAGCTACAAGAACACGACGGGTGCGTGCAACGACGGCAACACCTGCACGCAGGTCGATACTTGTGACGGCGCGGGCAAGTGCATCGGCAAGAGCCCGATCGCCTGCGACGACAAGAACCTCTGCACCGACGACAGCTGCATCAACGGCGTCGGCTGCTCGTTCAAGGCGAACACCAAGGCCTGCGACGACGGCGCGTGGTGCACCGACAAGGACACCTGCAAGGACGGCAAGTGCGCGGGCGCCAAGAAGGACTGCGGCGACGCGAATGACTGCACCATCGATCTCTGCAGCGACGAGCTGAAGAAGTGCCTGACCATCGCGGCGGCCAACGGCGCCAAGTGTGATGACGGCGGCAAATGCAGCACCAATGACGCGTGCGACGGCGAGGGCACCTGCAAGGGCGTGGCCGTGGTCTGTGATGACGGTAACCCGTGCACGGTCGACAAATGCGACGCGAAGGGCGGCGCGTGTGTGTTCACATTGAGCGCGACGATCTGCAAGGGCCGCGCGGTGCCGTTCATCGAGCACATCGACTACAAGGACCCCGATTGGTTCGGCTCGTCGAACAGTAAGGCTGTGGTCTGGGCCGCAGACGCCACTCCGCTGAAGCTGACCGGCAACGCCTCGTTGAACTTCAACAACGGCACGACCTACCTCAGCGGCACGCAGACCGTGAGCGGCGCGGCGGTGTCGACGTTCCTCATCGACGCCTCGAAGATCACGGCCGGCGCCATGACGTTCGCGTTCTGGAGCTACAACGGCGTCGATCCAGCCGAGACCCCTGGCGACCTGACCAAGGGCGCGCAGCTCGACGGCCGGTTTGTGGAGTTCTCGGTCGACGGTTTCAACACGGTCACCAGCTTCGCGCTCGACGGCAACCTCAACAAGGCGACCTGGGTCCTGGAGGCGTTGGACATCTCTTCGTTCAAGGGCAAGAAGTTCCAGGTGCGCTTCCGGTTCGACAGTAAGGACGGTGGCAGCAACAAGGGCGCTGGCTGGCACGTCGACACGGTGGACGTCTACGCCGGACCGATCGTGACGGTGAAGCAGGGCGGCACGTTCGAGGAGCCCTTCCTCGCGAGCAATCCCAATGGCTGGCAGTTCACGACGCCGCTCACCGGGACCAAGAGCGCGTTTGCCATCGACAAGACCCCGGCCGCGCCCGGCGGTTTTGGCGGAACGGAGAGCCTGAACTTCAACAACGGCGTGGGCTACGACGACAAGGCGCGCGTCTCGGGCGAGGCTTGGTCGCCGGTCATCGACTTGCGCGGTGTGACGGGCAAGACGGCGACGCTGTGGTTCAAGAGCTGGAATGACGTCGGCGACTCAGGCGCCACGTGGGACCAGCGCTTCGTCGAGGTGACGGATCTGGCGTTTACCAAGGTCAACAGCACGCAGATGAGCAACGCGATGAACTGGAAGAAGGGCTGGGTGTGGTCGTTTGTGGATCTGTCGGACTTCGTCGGCAAGCGCGTGCGGATGCGGTTCCGTTTCGACAGCAAGGACGCCTCGTTCAACGCAGGAACCGGCTGGTTTATCGACGACTTGACGCTCGATACGCGGCCGCTGGCGCCCTACGCGTCGATGCTGCACTGCTCAGCGACCAACCTCTTCACCATCGGCAACGCGACCACGACCGGCGCGCGCTGGGCGGTGGACGCGACGGGGATCGCCCCGAAAAGCCCGGATTGCTCGCTGAATTTCAATGACGGCAAAAACTTCGTGTGCCCGACCGGCGCCACCAAGATGCAGGGTACGGCCACCACGGCGTCGTTCTCTGTGCCGACGCCGGCGACGACGGGCGCGAAGACGTTCCTGAGCTTCAGCAGCTACCAGGACGTGGAGACCGGGCTGGCGTACGACCGAATCAAGGTCGTCGCGACCGGCACCAAGACTGGCGCCACCGCGGTGGTGAAGACGTGGACCGTCGACAAGAAGGCGGAGAACCTGAAGAAGTGGCGCGATCACACCTACGACATCAGCGCCCTTCATGGCCGCGAGGTGACGGTGCGCTTCGAATTCGATTCGACCGATTGCGTCAGCAACGCCACCGCGGGTGTCGCCATCGACGACATCATGGTCCGCGCCGACAAGTAGGCCCGACGGCATCTCCAGAGCGGCTGATCGACCACGACCGGCCCCGCGGCGGCCTACGCGGCCTCGCGAGGTTGGTCGGTTGGCGATCGCGTGGCGCCGCTAGCCACCGCAATTGACCCTGGTCCCTGCGCGCGCTATCACGCCGCCTGCGGCAGACTAGACCGGCGGGTGCATCGCTGGACGGAGCGTGGATGAGCGCAAAGAACAAGGGCACCCAGGAGCGTCGGCGCAAGCAGGAGCTCGCCGAGGTCGACGAGATCGTCGGCTGGCTGCTGCGTGACAGCAAGCGGCTGCTCAAACGGCACGGCAATCACATCACCCCGGAGGGGCGCAACCAGGTGGCGGCGCTGCGTGAGCAGCTCGAGCACGTCTGCGAGCCCAAGCCCGAACAGCGCGACCTCGTCGCTGTGCGTGACGCTTGTGACGCGCTCGACCGCTCGCTCGACACCCATCTGACCCGCTGGCGGAAGTCGCCCACGCGCGAGTATGTCGAAGCCATCTTCTGGGCCGTATTTCTGGCCTTGTTGATCCGCGCGTTCGTCTTTGAGGCGTTCAAGATCCCGACTGGATCCATGATTCCGACGCTGCACGTGCACGACCACCTCTTCGTCAACAAGTTCATCTATGGCCTGAAGATCCCGTTCACCCGCATCAAGTTCCTGACCTTTCGCAAGCCGACCCGCGGCGAGGTCATCGTCTTTGAGTACCCGTACGACGACGACCCGGACAGCGCCGGCAAAGATCTGATCAAGCGCGTCGTAGCCGTCGCCGGAGACAAGGTCCGCGTGGTCGATAACCACATCCAGATCAACGGCAAACCCATCGGCCGTGTGCTCGTCAACGCCGCGGGCGACTGCGGCGAGGCCGTGCAACACCTGGACACTTGCCCTGATGACCCGCTGCGGTGGTGCTTGTGGGCCGGCACGCTGGACGGCGCCGACACAGGCCCTATCGTGGGTCGCTTCGCAAGCCGAGAGGCCGCGCTGGCGCGCGTGCGGGAGGCCGAGGGCTTCGCCTGCACCCGACACCATGAGTGCCTCGGCGACACACAGTTCACCGCTCAGATTCAGGTGCCCTCCGGCTCGCAGGGCCTGGACTGGGGCGGCGCGCTCAACGATCCGAGCTGGCCGCCGACCTCGTTTGACCCGGTGCGTTTCACGCGCAGCGCCAAACGCTACCTCGCACCCGAAAACGTTGATTTTCCGGACTTTGTCGTGCCCGAAGGCCGCCTGCTGGTCATGGGCGACAACCGCGATAACAGCAAGGACGGCCGCTACTTCGGCCTCGTTCCGCTCGACACCGTCAAGGGCAAGGCCGGCTTCATCTGGTACGCCTACGAGCGTGACTGGTACGTGCCAAACTTCGCACGCATCGGGCGCGCCGTGCACCAGGACGGCGACTGCGCGCCACGCTGAGGCCCCGTGGGCTCTTTCGCGGCTGGGCTACTTCTCAGGTGGGCTGCTTCGCCGTCTTTGCGCGGGCGCCAATGAGCTCGATGACGAGGGCGAGCGATACGCGCGCAGCCAACAGGCCAATAGCGACACCACCGACGATGGCGGCGGGAAGGATGAGCAGGTCCATGGAGGCCTCCGGGGGCGTCTGGATTGAGTGCGAGGGGTCGCGCTTACAACCTTAGCGAGCCAGGGCGGGACGTAAAGAAATCCGGTGCGCGTCCTGCGACAACGCCGAGAATCCAGCCTGCTCACGCATGGGTGGTTCGAATCGAAGCCACGCGAGCAGGCGGCCGGGTGTCGCGACGGCGCGCTCAGGCCCGGGCGCGCGACTCCCGCAAGGCGGCGCCGAGCGCCACGTTGAATTGAGTGAGCGCGGCGGCGCTGAGCCCGGTAGCGTGGTGGCCAAAGCTGGGCCGTGTGCTGCCATCGACCGGCGTGATCTGCAGCCGCAGCTCGGCCTCCCCGCGCGACCACACCAGCGCGACGGCACCCTCGGAGTCGCCTTGGCTGACGCCGCCGAAGTGCAGCCCGGCGAGGTCGCGGCCCCGCAGTTGGTCCGCGATCGCGGCGACGCGACGCTGGGCCTGACGGCGGCGCTGCTGGCCCTGCTGTAGCTGGGCCCTGGCGCGCTGCCACGCGGCTGCGATCTGCGTGGGCTCGACCAGGGGCGCGTCACCGCCGAGCTCCGCCGCGAGCGCGGCCAGGGTCGCGCGCAGGGCCGTGACGGTGGCCTGCGCGTCGCCGGTGGGATGCGCGCCGACCAGCTCGACACCAAAGCGCGCGTCACCGCCGAGCGCGCCGGTCAGCCAAGCCCACCCTCCGCGACGCGACGCGCTGCGGGCGCCACGCAGGATCAGCTGCCAGCGACCGCCACCGGGGACCGGCACAGCGACGTCGATGGTACCCGCGCGTTCGTCGACCCGGCCGACGACGGCGCGGTCGCCAGCCCAGCGTCGGATGGCCGCCTCGGCGAGCAGGACGAAGTGAGCGCCGCGGTCGTCGAGCGCCCACAACGCCGCAGCCGAGACGGGCGCGAACTCGTCGTGACCATGGAACTCGCCGTACTTGTCAAAGATGCCTCCGCAGCGGTCATCGAACACACAGCCCGCGCAGCCCGGCAGCTTGTGTTTGTCGGAGCGTTTGTCGGCGTACTTGTCGAAGCCCTCTTGCGTGGTGCCCTGCCCGCTGGCTGCGACGGTGACGGTCGCTTCGCCGTCGTGATGCACTTTGTGCGCCAGCTCAGGGGCGATGCAGTAGGGCAGATTGCCGATGTTGACGTCGAAGTCGGCGCCTAGCCGCTCGTCGCAGCGCGCCAGCAGGGCCTGAAAATGCGGCGCCATGTCGCTGTAGCGCGCCATCATCGCGCGCAGCTCCACGTCGGTGCGATCACCAGAATCACGGGGTCGCACCATGTCGAGGTGCAGGTCCTCAAAATCGAAGCGTTCGGCGACGTCGGCCAACGTCGCCACAGACCGATAGTTCTGCTCGACCACACACATGTTGCCGGTGATGCGGGCGCCGTCGTCGTGCAGCACCCTCATCGACGCGGCGATCCGGTCCCATGCGCCCGGGTTGATCGTCGTGGCGTCGTGGTGTGCGCGGTCTCCGCCTTGGAGCGAAAAGCGCCAAACCACGCGCTTCTGCGCGTCTGCGCCCAGCCCAGCGAGGATCTGATTGACCCGCTGGCGAAAGCTGTCCCGCGGCGTCATCACGCCGTTGGTGAAGATCACGATCTCGTCAAAATTCAGATCCACCGCAAACTGCAGCAGCGGCAAGAAGCTGCGTTGCAGGGTTGGCTCACCGCCCAGGAGCGTGATCTTGGTCGCGCCCGCCTCTCGCGCAGCCTGCAATTGCCGCCGAATCGGCGCCTCATCGAGCTGCGGCGCGCGTTTCTGCTCGCTGAGTTGGCCACTCACGCAAAAGACGCATCGGTTGTTGCACAGGTGGCCGAGTTGAACCTCGACCTGCTGACTCGGCTGCGACATGACACCTCCAGCTGGCGAGCCTAGCCGATCTCGTCGTAAGTCGCAGGCTGCGAATCGCGCGGCAGCCTAATATCAATGGGCTATCGACTCGCGAGCCAGCTCTCAAGTGCCCGACGATTGGGCGCGCAGCTGCGTCGACTGGTGACCTGGTCCCAGGCCGCGTCCAGATCGAGGCCACCGTGAACGACCAGCCACGCGATCGCGACGCTCGGTGAACGGTTGACTCCGGCGGTGCAGTGCACATAGGCCACGTTGCCGGCGACGCGGGCGCTCTGAATCACCGCGACTGCAGCTTCCAGCCCGTGGCGTAGGGCGTCATCGTCAAAATCAGTGATGGCGACGCGGTTCGCGCCGATGCCGCTGCGCATGAGGAACTCCCACAGCAGTGGCCAGCTCATGCCAGTCGAGGTCAGGTCCTCGTCGGTCTGCACGCTCAGCAGCGAGCGCACGCCAAAATCGCTAGCGAGCGACTGAATGAACTCGGGCGTCTTCGGGCAGGGGCCGACCCAGAGCCCGTCGGCGACCTCATCGATGTCTGGGCGAAGTGGCATGGGGCACCTCAGCGGAGCGACGTCCTGCGAACGTTGGCGCAGCAATACCGGCCCCGAAGCGGGACGCTAGAAGCGAAAAGCGACGTGCGCGCCCTTGGTCGCCATGCTGAGCTTCGCCTTGATGGTGCCGGGGTGAACCGGCGGGTTGTTCTCCTTTTTCAGGATGTCCTTCATCAAGATGGTGCCGCCAACAAAGCCAGCCGCGCCAACGCCAACCAGGGCCCAGCGCGTCGCGTCGCCGCCGAGGGCATCGGCGTCTGCAAACGCCTCGATGAGCACGGCGCCCAACACCAGCGCGCTGCCACCAAGGACGCCGACCCAGGCCAGCGTCGTGTTGCCGCCCTTGAACTTCTCCATCGCCGGGTCGATCGAGACCCGTGTGCCGGCCATGACCTCAAGGTCGCCCTTGGTACCAAAGTAGCCGGGGCGCTTGACCACGACGCTGTGTTTTCCGGCGCTGACCGAGGTCGATGCGACGCCGTCCTTCGCCTTGATCTTCTTGCCGTCGACCTCGAGCGCGCCGCCATCCGCGACGTTGAGGCTGAGCGTGCCAACCGTCGCCACCTTGATCGTCGCCTCGCCCTCGGCGGCGACGGTCACGTCGTACGAACCGACCTTCGCGCCCTTCTTGGTCTGCACGACGACGGTGTGCGCGCCGGCTTTGACCTCGAACCGATTCTCGCCCTGCTTCAGGCCGTGGAGCGCGCCAGCGACCTGCGCCACGAGTCCGTCCGCGTCAGCGACGACGATGATGTGGCCTGGCTTCGCCGGCGCGGGAGCCGCGACCGTCGTGGTGGCGGCGTCCGGCGCCGCAACCGCCGCGGCTGGTGCGGGCGCTGTGCGGGTGGGACGCGGCGGCGCGGCCAGCGCGGGCGCTGAAACCAGCGCGATCAGGAGTGCGACGACGAAAGGAGAGCGATGGGCAGCCATGGGTGGTCCTCCGAAGGGACGGGCGCGGGAGGGTGCGGCGTAACGGCTAACATCGCCGTTGGGCACAGGAAGGCGCGGGTTCTACCACGGTTTGGGTGGCCTTGGAACTGCGCCGCTTATCCTGCGGGTGGCTTGCGCGCCTCGACGACGCTGAAGCGGCTATTGAGCCGGTCTCGCAGGGCTTTCAGGCCAGGCCGCGCGTCGAGATCGACACCGTAGCGCTCGAGAATGGTCAAGGGCAGCGCCACCGCGAGATCGGCGACGGTGAGGTCGGCACCCACCAGCCACTCCCGACCGCCCAGGAGCGCCTCAAAGACGTCGAGCGTCCGCTGCACACGCCGAACCTTCTGGCTGTAGACCTTGATGTCCCAATCGCCCGGCTCACGGCCCGCCATCGAACGATCGATCGCGATGAGCGGCTCGAGCAAGCCGTCGCGCGCCATCTCATCAGCCATCCAGCACCGCGCCCGCTGGAGCGGATCCGCTGGCAGCAGCCCCTCGGGCTCGACGAGCTCGAGGTAATCGATGATCGTGTTGCTGCCAAACACCGGCTTGTTGTCGTCTGTGACCCACACCGGCAGTCGCCGCAGCGGGTTGAGCGCCGAGAGCTCGGGCGGCGGCGAGCCACGCTCGATAACGGCGTGATCGTAGCCGATCTCGCGCTCGCTCAGGTAGGCGCGCACTTTGAAGCAGTGGGGGCAGTCCATGTAGTGAAACAGCGTGGCCATGGCGGGTCCTTGAGGGCGGCTCCTCGTGGGCTTGTGAGAAGTTCTGGGCGACGGCGTTGCTGGCCATCGGGTGGGTCGATACGCTACACCAGCAGCGCGCTCACAGGCCAGCGGCGCCGGCGGACCACTGATCGCGGCCCACCCGCTCGGCGACTGTCGCGTCCCGCGTCGACGTTTCACCGAGGTGCTGATCATGTTCCCGCCCACGCACACGCCACGTTCACCTGCCCAGCCGTGCGAGCGGCGGACGCCCACCCGCTCAGTGTCGCGTCTGGCGGTGGGGCGCTCGACGCTCGCTCGGCTCGCCTTGGGGTGGCTCGCGCTGGCGACCTGCCCGGGGCTCGCGGCCTGCAGCGACGACATCAAGAAGGCCGGCCCTGCCGACGCGAGCGCGACGGCCACAGACGGAACCAGCGCCACGTCTTTTGTCGGCGTCGCGTGTGCCAGCAACAACGACTGCGTCACATACGGGCTCACCTGCTACGTGACCAACTCCGCCGCGGGCACGGGCATCTGCAGCCGCGGCTGCAAGACGGAGACGGACTGCGGCGGTGGATTGGCGCACTGCAACAGCGTTCAGGGCGAGCTGATCTGCACCCTGCCCCGCTACTGCGATCCCTGCACGACGGAACAGGACTGCGGCGCCAGCGCGCCGACCTGCGTCAAGGACACCGCGGGAAACGGCTTCTGCTCCAACACCTGCACGGTCAACCAAGACGCCTGCGCGCCTGGCGCGTTGTGCCGCAAATTCGGGCCGAAAGTAGACGAATTCGCGTGCATGCCAGCCGGCGGCACGTGCAGCGGAGACGGCGGGCAATGCAGCCCCTGTAAGACGGACGGCGACTGCAGCCCCGATCATGCGTGTTTTCAGGCGGACGCCAACGGTGAGCGTTTTTGCTCGCGCGGCTGCAACCCGGCCGCGTCCGGCAACAGCGGCTGCGAGGCAGGCTATCAGTGCGTAAAATACGGCGAAAAAGGCGTCTGCTACAAGGTCATCGACGGCAAGCCGCGCCCCTCGTGCAGCGCCGGGACCAAGGGGTTTTGCGACCCTTGCACCGACGACTGGCAGTGTGCGTCAAACCGCTGCGCCACGAAAAACGACAAGCGCTTCTGCGTCCAACCAACGCCGTGTAATAAGGACAAAGAGGGCGAGGACTGCCCGCTCGGCGGCGTCGCCACGTTCTGCGTGCCCTCCTCCAGCGGCAACATCTGCGCGCCACCACCCGCGTTTAACTGCCACGGCTACATGGCCTGTTTCAGCCATCCGTGTGGGCCCAGCGAGCAGTGCGTCAACGGCATCTGCAAAAAGGACTAGCCCGACCGCGCTTGCGGGCCAGGGTGCGCGGCGACGTCGACCATTCGCGCCGCGGCGCTCAGAGCGGTTGACAGCCCGTGAGGCCATCGCTAGGTTCCGCCGCGCGTCAGCATCGGAGCCGGCGCACCAAACGAGTGAGCAGACCATGAGCAACATCGAGCAAGCAGACCAGGCGCTGATCGCGACCCTGACAGCCAAGGGTTTTCAGACCGCGCACAGCGAGTGCGAGGGCTGCGGCCACATTCGCGGCTACGAGGGCGAGAGCTACTGCGAGAGCTACCGCATCCCAGCGGCGAAGTGGGCGCTCGGCATGTGCAACTTCGCGACCCACAAGCGCATCGAGAAGACCGCTGAGGCCCGCTCGCTGAATCCCTTGAAAGCCAGCAAGCGCGGCGGCAACTAGGTCCACAACGCACCCCCGCGTTCGTTGGATCCACAGCTCTTCGAACCACCCGCCTGCGCTCCGGTGCACGCGGGTGGTTTGTCTTTTTTGCGTCGTCGACCTGTCGGACGGTCGGTTGTGGGCGAGGTAGCCCCGCCGCGCTCGCCGACAGGGCTCACCAGCGCGGGCCGATTTGGGGCCCTGTCGCGAGCGGTTGAGATCTGTGGTACGTCAACATCTCTCAGGAGGCGGTCATGCTAGACGATACGATTCTACTCGAGAAAAAGGGCGCGATCGCGGTGCTGACGATCAACCGGCCAGACAAGCTCAACGCGCTGAACCTGCACGTTCTTGAGCAGCTGACGCAGCAGCTGGTCGAGATCGAGAACGATGACACCATCCGAGTCGTGGTGCTGACAGGGGCGGGACGCAAGGCGTTTGTCGCCGGCGCTGACATCGCCGAGCTCGCGCCGTTGGACTATCACGGCGCGTTGCGCTTCTCGACGATCGGTAACGAGTGCCTCGGCGCGATCGAGAAGAGCAGCCGCCCGTTCATCGCGGCGGTCAACGGCTTCGCCCTCGGCGGCGGGTGCGAGCTCGCGTTGGTGTGCGACGTCATCCTAGCGTCGAAGACGGCGCGCTTTGGCTTCCCAGAGGTGAGCATCGGCGTGATCCCAGGGTTCGGCGGAACACAGCGGCTCGCGAGGCTGATCGGTCGGAACGCAGCGAAGCACTGGACCATGACCGGCGACATTTACTCGGCGGACGAGGCGCACCGAATCGGGCTCGTCTACCGCCTCCACGATCCCGAAGATCTGATGGACGCCGCGATGAAGACCGCCGGCAAGATGGCCGGTCGCGCGCCGTTGGCCGTGGCGGCCTGC
>CALENB010000222.1 GCA_937910235.1 uncultured Myxococcales bacterium
TCGCGCACTTTGACAACAAGCGCTACGAGGAGGCCTTCGCGTCCCTGCGCGCGGCCATGAAGCTGGATGCAGACTTCGGCCTCGCCCGCGTCACCCTCGGCCAATACGAGCAGATCGTGGCGCGCATCCGAGCGAAGGCCGACACCTTGGAGCTCAGCAAACGCGAGCTGGCGGCGCTCGCGGCGGACAAAATCGCCCGAAACGACAGCCTAGTAGCGCAGCGCCTCGTCGAGATCGCCCAGGAGAAGGGACCGAAAAATCGACTGCGCCGCCTCGCTGCGCTGACGTTTCTCATCGGCTTCTACAACCCCTACGGCCGCAATCACGGCCGGATCAGCCGCTTCCAGGATCGCTTTGACACCATGGCGGTGCGCGGCCGCGTCGGAACTCTGGCGCGCCGCTACCTGAGCGAGGCGCGAGAGGTGTTTCCCGCGGCGCCGATGTTCAGCAGCGGCCGACACCCGCCGGACACGCTCGACAAGGTCGACACGTACGTGAAGGGGCTCGCCGGCGCGCTCGGCAAGGGTCTCGAACACCGCGCTGAGAACCGAGATCGCGGGCTGATTCGCAATCTGGGTCGGGTCGAACACTTTCTAAAGCTGATCGCCGCAGACCGCCGCGAGGCCATCGCCATCGTTGAGCTGGCCCTCAAAGGCATGGCGACCCTCGACGCTGAGCCGCGCGCGCGGCAGGAGCTGCTCGGCGACCTAGCCGAGCGCTATCTCGCGGTCGGCGATGTCGCGGCTGCCAGCGGCGCGTTGACCCGGATGAGCGCCGTCATGACTGACCCAAGCTCGCTCAAGCGGGTGGCGACGCGCGTCGAAGCCTTGGGCGCGGTGGCGAAGCTGCTCGCCAAGCCCGACAAACGCGCGGAGCTGCGGGAGCTCGTCGCGTCACGGGGTGGACGTCTCAACCAACGCGACCTGGCGCTCTTCGTGCCTGGTCCAGCCTCTCGGCGACTCCTGACGGCGCTCACCAACGCGCGCAAACCCACCCGCTGGTGGTCGCACCGCGATCCCTACTGGTACTTCGGCGCGCAGGCTGCGCACCTCATCCAGGGCGAGTACCAAATCGTCACGGGACCCCGGAAAGACGGCCTGCGCAGCGACACCATCCACTACCTGCGCACCGCGAAGACCTACGCCGCGAAGGATGTGCTCATCGTGCTGGGTCGCAATCCGCAGTCGAAGCTCGACGTCACGTTTGAGGTCCGCCGCCGGCCGGCCAAGGACTTCTGGCCCATCAACGCGCCGCGAGAGGCCACCGGGTTCGCCGACCTTAAGATCGAGCCGGGCGCGGCGGAGATCTCGCTGGTTTTTGGCCTGCACGGCATCGACACCCGCAATGTGCAGGATCCGGTGACACGAGCGCACAGCTACCCCGATCCAACCCGCGGTCTGGCGTTGCGATTCATGGCGGACGGCGCGGTGGAGCTGGTGCAGCTGGGCCACCAAGGGCCCTCGAAGGAGCTGCGGGGCAACGTGATGCCGACCAAAGTGCTCACGCGCAGCGCTGGCGTGGTGAAGGGCGACCACGCCAAGGTTCGGCTCCGGGCGGTTGGTAAGAAGCTGCTCGTGACGGTGAACGGCAAGAAGCTGTCGATGCCGCTGCCCAGCGCGGACGCCGCCGTGGGCTACCTTGGGCTGCATTTTCGGGGGATTGGCTATGGGGAGGTCACGGGGGGTGGGTGATGGGGGTCGTCAACCCGCGACGGCCAGGCGCGACGCGGGTCAGCCTCTCTCTTCCTGCTAACGCCGCGGCTGGTCCGCCTTCATCGTCACGGACGCCCCAATGTCTGTGACGGCGAAACTGTCGTAGCCTCCCACCATGACCACCCTGCGCCGAGACCTCATCATCCATCGCACCCCAGACGCCGTGGAGCTCGTCGATACGCTGCTCGAACGCGCCGTGCCGCTCCCCGCCAGCCTCGGCCCGCTGCCTGAACCCGGCGCAGCGGTACACGACTCGGCCCTCGCGAGCTGGCTATCGGAACACCTGCTCGCCGAGTCTCCAGCCATCGACGGGATCCGCGAAGCGGGCTGGGCCGCCCGTGCTCGCCGCGTCGTCCATCGACCCGAGTTCGGCGAAACCGCCGGAAACTGGGGCTTGGCGCGCACCCTCCCGCCCTGGGTCTCCCTGGCGTGGCACGAGCCAGAGCGCTGGCGTCGCCTCGCGGAACAACGCGCCGCTGGCACGCGCTTGTTGCGCCTCGAAGGCTTCCTAACGCTGGAGGCCGCGGCCGACTTTCGCGCCACGGTCGTCGCCACCGCCACCGAGCGCTGCGAGAACCCGTACGCCAGCGCCTGGTGGCAGCGTGACACCGACGCAGCGCCGAGCTGGCGCGCCGCGCTGACCCAAGGCGGCCTGCGCGAGCTGCTGGGCGCCTGCTGTGGGGTCGTGCTGCCGTCGGCGATCCAGATGAACGCGTGGCGGCTCGATCGGGGCGATCACATGGCGCTGCATTCAGATGGCACGCGCTACGCCGCCACGGTGAGCCTGGGGCTGAGTGAGGCTTGGACGGCGGCGAAGGGCGGCGCGATCGCGTTTGGCTGGCCGACGGCCGACGGATTGGCCGTGCAGGAGCGGTGGTTGCCCCACGCCGGCGACCTGTTGCTCTTCGCCGTGGAAGCGACCCTTTGGCACGCGGTGGAGGAGGTGCGTCATCCTGGCAGGGTTACGTTGACGGGGCAGTACTTGTTGGACGCCGGTGGCTAACCGTTCCGAGGGATCGCGGTGGGTGCGGCGTCCCGAGGGTCAGGTATTACCACTTTACACTTAAATTATATGTAAAGTAGTAATGCCTGACCCTCCAGTTGCTGCGCCGCCGCCGTGGCCTACAGTGAGCGTCTCGGACGCGCGTTCGCTTCGACTATCTGCCCGGAGACTGCTGCATGAACCAGACCACAACGCGGCGTGTAGCCCGACCGCTGACGCTCCGACTTGTCACCCTACTAACGGGGACGCTGATCACAGCATCCGCGCTCGCCATGCTGCCGCCGCGGTACCATTTTGCGAAGAAGGTCGGGCGGATCAGCTCGGCCGAAGCCGCCCGCAAGGCCGCAAATACAGTGGTTGAGCTCAAAGTGCTGCAGGTGAAGTCCACCGCGCTCCCGGCCGATGCCCGGCGACGCATGGTGGTCGCAAACATCCCGCACACCGTGACGGGCCGAGTCATGAAGTCGCTGCGCGGCGGTCTTCGTGTCGGCCGCACGGTGACCTTCACCATGACCGAGGTGCGGCAGCTGGCGCCTGGTCCGGCACGGTTTTCGGACGGCGCGCCGGCGGTGGGCAGCCTAGTCACCGCGCACCTGAGTTGCGCTGGCCACACTTGCCACAAGGCGGTGCCCTATTTGGGCTTCCTCAACGATCGACAGTTTGCCGCCGCCAAGGGCAGCGCAAACGCCAGCGCGGTCCGCCACGGAGCGGCGCTGCCACCTCGCAAACCGGCGCCGGCGCCGCCGCTGGGATGCGACCTGCTCCGTGCAGCGCAGACCGGCATGGTGTGCCTGCGATTCGAGCGACCTCGGCCCGTTCCCAAGTCGTGGCAGCCCGGTTGTCTCAGTTTGTCTGCTCGTGCCGCTCCGCCAAACGCCGCTATGCCAGCTGAACCGCGTGTGGTGTGCCGCACAGCGGCAGCACGGCGACCACTCCTGCTCCCAGGGACAAGCGGCGCCATTGACCGCGTGGTTGACCACCGGAGCAAGGCAGCAGTCAGCGTGCTCTCTACCGAGCCGATGTGCAGCCTAGCCCGAGCGCCACGGCGTCGCGGCTGCGTCTGGGTTGCGTGCACCACCAGCCAGCACCGCCTCCTCGGAGGGGTCCGGTCCGCCTACGAGCGCGCTGGATGGGCGTTTCAATGTGCGGGACGGAGCGGGGTGCTCCTGTGTCGACCGCAGCCGGTCGACACAGCGCCGCTGACGCTGCCCGCGTTGCCGCGTGGCTAGTCGCCTTCGCGCGCTGAAAGCTTGGTTTGTCAGTCTGTTGGCTGCGCCTGCGTGCGTATCGACCTCGGCGACGAAGCGCCTCACGGACACACACCGACGAGCTCAAGTTGCCATTGCACAGTGTCAAACGCCGTGCCGACCGGAAAGTCGAGCGGGTCTTTCGCGTCCGTTTTGAGCGGGCCATCACTGACGACCAACAGCAGCCGGTGCGTCTTGTCTGTGGCGTTGGGTTTGGTGCAGACGGAAACGACGCAACTGGGGCCGTCGCCGCAGAGACTATAGAAGGGCATCGGAACGCCCGCGGCGCTGGTGTAATCATAATACCAGTCAAACTGCCGCGGCCCGCAGCCCCCCTGCGTGGTCACAGCGCTCTCGGCGCTGAAGGCTGCGAAAGGCGCGTCGCGAGAGACGATCGTCCGTTCCAAGTTGGCCGGGTCAATTCGATCCGCCGCGATGTTGATCGAACAGGCTGGTTGCTCGCACACCTCGCTGCAGCCCCATGAACTCGCGGTCACGACCACTACCAGCGTCAACACGCAGCGACAGCGCCCGATGCGGTGCGATGTGGCGGAGACGTGAGTCATGCAGTGCTCCATCGCAGTGGGTGGCGGGTCGGTGACGAACCGTCCGACGCTGGAAATCCGCCGTTGGAAAACCGAGGCAGGGATCATGAGTCGTCGCTCACCCTAGCCCCTCCGACCGCGCACGGCCATCGGTTTCTGAGGCGTGGATACACGCGGTGAATCGCGCCAGTGCGCCCCAACTGTCGACTACGACGCAACGCTAGCGGCCAGAACGCGTGCGGCGACATCGCTCGCCAGAATCGGCGCTCACGCCCACCGGAATCGCTTCAGCCCAATGGCGCTAAACACCACGCTGAACGCCAGCAACCCGCCCGCCGATTGCAGCGCGTGGCCCAGACCTAGACCGCGCCAGGTCGCGCCGGCGAAACCGTCGAGGATCCAGCGCGTCGGCACCGCCGGCCCAGCCGCTGCGATGAAGTCCGGCAGCATGAACGCTGGGACCCACGCGCCGCTCACAAAGCAGAGCGCCAACACCAACATCGTCCCGACCCCGTCGAGCTGCTTATCGGAGTTCGCCAACCCCGCCATCAGCAGCATGAACGACCCTATGAACACCGCCTGCGCCACGCTCACCAGCCCGAAGGCGAGGATGCCCGACCGAAACTCGACGCCAAAAAACAGCGCGCCGACCCCGAAAATCACGGCTGTGGAGAGCAGGCAGATCACCGCGACCGCGCCCGCCGCGCCGAGCAGAATCGAGGCTGGTGACGTCGCCGTCATCCGCAGTCGGTCGAGCGTGCCCACGCCGCGCTCGGCGAAGAGCCCTTTCGCGCTGCTGATCGCCATGAACAAGAGGAACTGCATCAACATGCCGGCGAAGGTGTGTGCGTGGCTGTTGAAGCCGGCGGTTGGCCCCGCCGCGACGATCTCCTCGCGCACGACGTCAAGCGGCGGCGCCAGGCTAAACCCGTCGCCTGGTTTGGCGTCAGTGCCGGTCGCAGACGACTTCTCGGCGGCGAGCTGACTCTCCGTCGCGAACGCCACGCCTTGAGCGATGAACCGCTTCAATTCCGGCTGCGAATCGCCCAAACCAGCCGTCGTAGCGAGCAGGTCCGTGAACATTTGCCCCAGCTGTTTGGGATCGCTCACCTGCGAAAACATCGTCTCCATCATCGCCTTCGTGAGCAGCCCCTTGACGATATTCGCCTCGATAGCGCGTGACGGGTCCACCCACATCGGCACGACGTTGTTGCGCTTGGCCCCGGTCTCAGCACCCCCAAACATCGCCGTCGCGGTCAGCTGCTTGCCGACGTTCGCGCCAAACACCAGCACCACCCCGAGCTTGCCCGCGGCCACCTTGTCGCGCGCCACGGTGCGCTCGAGCACCTGCACTTTGAGCGACTGCTCCGCATCGAGGCGCTGGATGAGCGCGACGATCGTCGGTCCGCCGTCTTCGTTCACGACGCCGACGTCCATCGTCGAGGTGCCATCGCCGGTGTGGAAGATCAGGCCCATCATCACGCCCAACAGCAGCGGCACCACGATGACCATGACAGCGCCGCTTTTGTCGGCGAAAAAGACGGCCAGATCCTTACGGACGACCCAGAAAAAGCGGCTCATGAGGCGTCCCGGAGACCACGACCGGTCAGATCAAGAAACACCTGCTCCAACGTGTGACTCTCGCTCTCGATGTCCACAACCGACACGCCGGCCTCCCTGAGCGCGTTGCGCACCACCTCTGTGTCCATCGGGGCATCGGCGGTGAATCGAAAGCTCCGGGGCTTGGTCTGGGTCAGCACCTGCGCCAACGTGTCCGCCAAGATGAGCTTGCCTGCGTCCATGATCGCCACGCGATCGCAGAGCGCCTCGACCTCCTCCATGTAGTGCGTCGTGTAGATTACGGTCCTGCCTTCCTGATGCAGCGTCCGAATCGTCTCCAAAATGTGATTGCGCGACTGCGGGTCGACGCCCGCCGTGGGCTCGTCGAACACCAGAATCTTCGGGTCGTGCAGCAGCGACGCGGCGATGTTGAGGCGCCGTTGCATGCCGCCGGAGAGCGCGCTGACCCGTTTGTCGGCGTGGTCTTCGAGCTGCGCCAGGGCCAATCCCCAGCCGATTCGGTCGTTGAGCAGCTTTCCACCGAGGCCGTACAGACCGCCGAAGAGCTGTAAATTCTTGAGGACCGAGAGGTTGTCATACAGCGCGAGCCCCTGCGGAACGACACCCAGCGATCGCCTCACCTCGTTGGGGTGCTGCTGCGTGTCCACGCCTGCGACGGTGATGGTGCCTGCTTGCGGCGTCTGCACCGTCGAGATGCAGCGGATCGTGCTCGATTTCCCCGCGCCGTTTGGACCCAGCAGGCCAAAAATGGCGCCGGTGGGCACGCTCAGGCTGAAGTCGTCGACGGCTTTCACGCCGCCATACGTCACTGTCAGGCCCGCTATGCGGATGCTCGATTCGGTCATGGCCGTCCTCGCGTCGGGGGTAGATCTGAACGCAGCGTCCCGCATCCGAGTCTTGCCGAGCGCTGTGGCGGCATCAGACACCCAGGCGCCCATAAACTCAACGTTCTCGCGCGATGACGACACGGAGCGGCCGCAACGCCAAGCTGCCGTCACGATCGCGACCGACCCAGCGCTGCTCAGCTGGGCCGTCGTGAGTCGCGCATGTTCGTGAGTCTCGCTATCCTCCGCCCCACCCCTCAGGGCCGTCCGCCCGCCCGCCCGTCCGCCCGCCCGCCTCACGTTCGCCGCCACCGGAGCCCGACATGGACACCGTCGCAACCGTCATCGCGCTCCCGAACGGCGGCGTCGCCCAGCGCACCGCCGATTTTCACGCACTTCGCACGCGAGTCGAGCGCTGCGCCACCGCCCTCTCACCCGATGCGGCTTGGCGACCGATGCAGCTGGTCATCACAGAGATGTGCCCGCGCGCAGTGGTCGAGGCGCTGCTGGCTCCCGACAGGCTGACGCCGTCGCTCGGTTGGCGCCTGCCCGCAGCGCTGCCCCGCGCCGCTTACGCTGCGCTGCTTGCCCGCACGGGGCACCGCCACGACGCCCCGGTCGCTCAGGCTGTCGCGGCGCTTGGGCCGCCCTCTCGGGCTGGTGTGCACACGGTGCGCACCGACCGGCGCTACTTCAGCGATGAAGATGTGGAAGGCTTCGAGTGGGCCTGGGAGCTGAGCGCCGACGATGGCAACGGCGCGCACCTTGAGACGGCCTGGGCCCTGGCGCGGCGCCTGGATCGCGACGTGCTCGGCCCGCTGCAGCGGCCGCGGGTCCGGATTTGCGGGCAGTTCGGCGGCGGTCTCCGCGATCCCGCGACGGGTGCGGTCGTAGCCGGTGGCAGCCTAGCGCTGTCGCCGTGGATCTCCCTCAACGACAGCCGCGTCGATGTCGCGTTGCACTGGCCCGGTGAGGTCGAACGCTCGCCCGGGTTCGCGCTGCTGTGGGACACGCTGCAGGCCCACCTCGGCAAGCTGCCAACCGACGCGGTGGGCTACGAGACGACCTACGAAGACGGCCGGCGTGGCACGCGAACGGCGCTGTTTCGTGGCACGAACACCAAGCTAGCGCGGCCGAAAGCGCCGAAAGACCCGACGCCGAGCGCGAAGCTGCCCAAATCGACCAAGTTCCTGCGGTATGACGGCACCTTCGCGCTTGGCGACGACGTCGGGCAGGCCGCCGTCGTGCACCTTGAGCGCCTGATGACGGCGCTCACCACCTCTTGGCGCGTGCGGCGCGCTGAGCTGATCGCCTATGAAAACGCCGGCCCAGCGTTGTTGGCAGCCGTGGCGGAGCGTGTCGGTTGCCCCGCCGGCGACTATCTGCGCAGCTCACCCGCGCGGTCGCTGGCGCCAGCCGAGATGACGGCGCTGTTGGCCGCCCACGCGCACACCCACGCGCCATGGGTCGCCTCGATCACCGCGGCGCTGGGCACGCCGCAGCGCGCCGGTTGGCGATGCATGGTCCGGTCGGGCGACATCGACGCCTTGCGGTTGGGCTGGCTCGGCGATCACGACGCCATCCCGACGCTTGTCGCCGCGTTGGAGGATGGCGTCGTACAAGACCTGGGCGGCGCCGACACCCAGCAGGTGCGCAGCGCGGTGCGGCTGCAGCTGACCGCGTGCGTCGCTGGGTGCGATGAACCCGCGCGCGCCGAAGCCGTGATCTATCCGCGCGCACGCTGCTTCGTGAGCGTGACATGGCCGCACCCCAGCGTCAGCAAGGACGCCGCAGTCGCGGCGTTTGTCGCCGAAGTGGAGGCCCTCACCGGCCGCGCCCCCCGATCCTCGGGCTGGCAGCTGGCCTGGCGCGACGTGGTGCATCGCCTCCACACCGCGCCGGCGAAGTAGGTGGACCTGACCCCATCGCTTCGGCCCCAGCGATCCGGACCATCAGTCACAGCCTGACCCATGACCGTCACAAGCTTCTCTCGAAGCACGCCACACCGGCCGTGCCCAACAATCAGCGCTGAGCCGCGCTAGACTCACGGCGCGATCGCACCAAGAGGAGAATGACTATGTGGAGTTTCGAAGAGTTGTGGGCCCGCGCCGCCGCGCGTCACGGTGAGGAGGCGCTCGAAGCGCGCTTGCCCGCCATCGAAACCGCGCACGCGCTGGCCGCGCTCGATGACGACAGGGCGCTCGCGGCCATGGCGCGCGTCGTGTTCTCCGCCGGGTTCCGTTGGTCGGTCATCGAGGCCAAATGGGCTGGATTTGAGGCGGCTTTTGAGGGCTTCGCGCCCGACGTGGTCGCGTCCTTCACCGAGCAGGAGCTCGAGGCGCTGGCGCAGGACCGTCGCATCGTGCGCAACCCGCAGAAGATCCGGGCCACGGTGGCCAACGCACATCTGGTGGTGCAGACCGCCGCGGAGCACGGCAGCTTTGGCGCGTTCCTCGCGGCGTGGCCTGAAGACGACGTGGTCGGGCTGTGGGCGTGGCTAAAAGCCCATGGCAATCGGCTCGGAGGCGACAGCGGCCCCCGCGTCTTGCGCGCGCTGGGCAAAGACACGTTTATCCTCACCGGCGACGTGACACGGTGCCTCACCGATCAGCAGGTGCTCACCGCGAGCCCGAGCAGCGTCAAGCAGCAGCGACTGGCGCAGGCTGCGTTTGTGAGCTGGCGCAAGGAGAGCGGTCGGCCGTTGAGCCACCTCAGCGTCATCGCGGCGTGCACGGTTGAGCGGTAGCCGACGATTTGTGTGCGCGCCCCAAGCCAGCGACGGCCTCAGCGTGCCGCCTGATGGCTGCGGCGTAGGCGTCTTCATCGAACGCGGCGCCGTCCTCAAGCCACCGAGTGTCGACGACCACCTCGCCGCCTTCGACGTGCGCTTCCATCCGACCCACCAAACGCCCGTCGTGAAGCAGCGGCACGACATACCAGCCATAGGTGCGCTTCGCGGCGGGCTTGTAGACCTCCCACACGTAGCGAAACCCAAAGACGTGCTCCACCAGCTTTCGGTCCCAAATCATCGGGTCCAAGGGGCCAAGAATCCGCATCCGACCGTCGTCGGCGGGGAAGCCGCGGTCTCGAAACCCAGCCGGCGCCAGATAGGTGCGGCGGCCGCCGGTGATGGTGACGCGCTCCAGCAGCCCCTCGGCGATGAGCTGCTCCGGCAACGGCCCGCCGCGAACGTCATAGAGCATCGACCAGTGCGGGCCGCTCGTCTCGGCTAGCAGTCCGGCGGCCTCGACACGATCGAGCAGCACGGTGCGGTCAAAATTGTGGTCGTGGGGTAGGTCGACCACGTGGGCCAGCGCGCGGTCGGGGACATCGACGATCTTGCCTCGCGCTGTGCGGCCACACACCACGATCCGGCACTGCCGCCACAGGGTCTCCGCCGCCAGCTTTGCGACTTTGGGTGTGCCTTTCCAGCCGCTCCAGTCCATCGGGGCCGTACGGCCGCGGGATTGCAGGTCGTGCAGCGCGATGGGACCACGGCTGCGCACCTCGGCCTCGACCGCGTCCAGAACGCCGGGCGGCAGTTTCCGCATCCGCTCGCTCGTCCGCCACCAGGGGGTCGCGTGGGCGCCGGAGCGCCACACCCCAAAACGCGCCGCTGGGATGAGACAGCGCTCCTTGGCGAAATGCTCAAATGCCGCGCCGGGCAGGAGATGGCGGTAGACGTCCCCCTTCTTGATGCCGTCGACCCGCGCCAGCGCGACCAGATCAGCGTTGGTGCCGATCGTGTCCAACGGATCGAGTTGGATGCAACGGCGTGCATCCAGCAACGCACGCACACCCGCGCGGCCTCGTGGGTGCTGGACCGCGCGCAGCCCCGAGGATCCGACCAAATAGTCGCGGGCTTGTTCGGGAGAGAGCGGCGTCATGGTGGTCCTATCGCGGTTGGCGCGGCGCGACCCCTGGGGCTGACGCAGCGTCCCATCGATGCCCACTTGCAGACCACATCGTGGCGAGGGGATGAGTCTAGGCCGCTTGGGGTGTATAATGATGAGCGAACCGCGGCAATCGAAGATGGGCTCGCGCTGTCGATCGCCAAGCCGGCGGCTGAGGGGTTGAGATGAAGGTGTCGATCTACATCGCCCAAAGCCTCGACGGCTACATCGCACGACCCGACGGCGGCCTCGATTGGCTCGAACACGACGCCGGCGACGACGACTACGGCTACCACGCCTTCATGGCCGGCGTGGATGTGATCGTCATGGGACGCGGCACATTTGAGATGGTCGCCTCGTTCGGCGGCGCCTGGCCGTACGCCGTGCCGGTGGTCGTGCTGAGCACCACGCTGCGCGAGATCCCCGAGGCGCTGACCGATCACGCCCAGCTCATGAGCGGCGCTCCCGCTGACGTGCTCGCCGCGCTGGCAGCCCAGGATTACGGCCATGTGTACGTGGACGGCGGCATCACCGCGCAGGGGTTCATCGCCGCGGGGCTCGTCGATGCGCTCATCGTCACGACGCTGCCGATCTTGCTAGGGCAGGGCAAACCCCTGTTCGGAGCGGTCCCGGCCGACATTCACCTGAGCCTCGTCTCGTGCGAAGGTTTTGCGAGCGGGGTGACTCAGGTGCGGTACAACGTGGGATAGTTGCCCTCTCAACCCGTGTTCACCAACCGGTGTTCCCCAACCGGTGTTCCCCAACCGGTGTTCCCCAACGCAGTGAGCAGCCTATGGCAGACGCGCCCCCAGACACGCCCGCAACCAAGCCCGCAAGCGGGCAGCTGGACACGCTCGTCGACGCGCCACCGCGCGTGCGCACCGACAGCGCCGCGACTCAGCGCTGGCTCGGCGCCAAGAACTTGCTGGCCGACGGGGTCGAGCAGGGTTCGCGCGTGGTGGAGCGTAGCCAGCGATCCCTGACACGGCGGGTGTTCTCGGTGCTCGGCACCCTGACCGGGCGCGACGACTTGGTGCGCCCGCTTGAGCAGGCGCTTTGGTTCGGATTTGCGGCCAGCCACAGCAACGTGCGCCTCGTCAGCCGTCTCACGAGTATCGCGCTCGACGCCCTCGCCGAGCTCGCAGATCCGGCGCTGCCAGGCCATACGGAGACGCCGATCGCGCTGCGGTCCGACATCATCGGCACGCAGCCGTGGTTGTGGGACGGGTTTGTCGCGGTGGTCAACGGCGTGGTCGGTGATCATCTCGCGGCGACGCAGAATCCACTCGCGGTCACGATGGCGCTGCGATTGGGTGACACCTACGCCACGCCCAGCGAGGTCGCTGCCGCGCTGGCATCGCAGCCCGCGCCGTTGAAGCTGGCGGTCTATGTCCACGGTCTCACCGCCACCGAGTGGTCGTGGGCGCTCGACGCCCAACAGCAACACGGCGCGCCCGACGCGACGTACGCCTCGCTGCTGCAGCGCGATGCGGGCTTCGTGCCCGTGCTGGTGCGCTACAACAGCGGCCTGCACATCTCCGACAACGGCCAGCAGCTGCACGCGCAGCTCCAGGCGCTCGTGACGGCCATGCCCGGTCGAGACATGGAGCTCGCGCTCATCGGCCACAGCATGGGCGGGCTCGTCGCGCACAGCGCCGTACACTATGCCGGCCAGGCGCCGCAGCCGACTTGGCTGGCGTCACTTCGGCACGTCATCACGCTCGGAACGCCGCACGAAGGCGCCCCGCTGGAGCGGTTTGGTCGGCTGGTCGAGGAGGTCCTAGGCGCCATCGATACGCCCGGAACCCGCATCCCGGCCGACGTCATGGGCGCGCGCAGCGCCGGAATCAAGGACCTACGACACGGCTACCTCGTGGCGGAGGACTGGCGAGACGCCGACGCCGGGATCAAGCGGCCTCGCACAGTGAATCGCAGAGTCGCAGGCGTGCAGTATCATCGCGTCGTGGGCACGATCACGGCCGATCCAGACCATCCCGTCGGACGCTGGGTCGGCGACACGATGGTGCGGCCATCGAGCGCAGCGGCCAGCGCCGCCGCATCGCAGGAGCGACCCGACGAGGTCACTCGTATCGGCGGCGTGTCACACGTCGGCCTCAGCAATGACGCGCGCGTGTTCTCATACTTGCGCGCGTGGCTGGGCGCCGCCGGGGAGGGCACATGCACACCGAGCGCACCCTAGACGGCCTGGCCTACCACATTGAAGGCACCGGCGCGCAGACCATCGTCCTGCTACACCCAGCGTTCGCCGACCGGCGCGCGTTTGGCGGCCAGATCCTCGCCCTGCGCGATCGGTACCGTCTAGTCGCGCCGGACCTGCCAGGGCATGGCAACACGAAGGTGCTCGGCAAGAGCGTCGATCCGCAGCCCACCATGGCCACCGCCGCTGAGGCCATCTCTGACATCTTTTTCGCCGAGAATATCGGCTCCGCGCACGTGGTCGGCGTGTCGATGGGCGCGCTGGTGGCCGAGGATTTCGCCCGACGATTCCCCAAATTGGTGCGCTCGCTCACGGTCGTCGGAGCCTACGCGGTGGACGACGCGGTCGCGATCAAAGCACAGCGACGGGAGATGGTTCGCATTTTGCCGATGGCGCTGTTCCGCCTCGGCCGATTCAAGCGATACGTCGCCGAGGCCGCCGCCGCGACCGATCAAGGCCGGCAGACGATGGCGCGCATGCTCGCGGGCTTCAAACGGAGTGATTTGTTCGGCATGAAAGGGCTCGACGCGGTCATGGATCCCGACAGGTCCGACGCGCTGCGGTGCCCCCTGCTCATCGTCGTCGGTCGCGAAGATCGCACGATCCTGCACGACGCCGCCCATCGCTGGGTGGCCAAGGTGCCAGGCGCGGAGATTCAGATCTTCGAGGGCGCAGGGCACTGCGTGAACCTGGACGTGCCCGAAGCCTTTAACGCTGCACTGGAAGCCTTTGTCGCGCGTGTGGATGGCGAACAGAGGTAGGTCGCGAGCGGATATGCTACAGGGTCGCTGCCGCGCCACACGCGGCGGAGGTGTCGCCATGATGCACGCTCGACTCACGCCCACATTTTTGCCAACGGCACCCCTGATGTCGGGCTTGCTCATGCTGCAGATGCTCGTGGTAGCGGGCTGTTCGGCGTCCGTCGGCAGCGGCTCGGGCGGATTCGTCAGCACCGGCGCGCAGGGCACGCCATGCACGCCGCAGGTCCAGGGCGAGGGCTGCTTCTGGCCGTTCTCCGGAGCGCCAGCGCGGATGGTGTGCGACGCGACGCAGCAGACGTGGCAGGTGCTGAGCCAGTGCGCCCCGGGCGAGACGTGCGCCGAGTGGGCCGACCCGAGCGGCGACAAACAGAAGAAGAAGACGGGGTGCCAGGCAGGTGGCGCGACCGACGTGATCGGCGGCGACGCGGTGGTGGTCGACGCTGGCGGCGACACGGTTGGCGCCCTCTCCGACACGACGCAGCCCGACACGACGCAGCCGGACACAACGCAGCCGGACACAACGCAGCCCGACACGACGCAGCCCGACACGACGCAGCCGGACACAACGCAGCCGGACACAACGCAGCCCGACACGACGCAGCCCGACACGACGCAGCCGGACACAACGCAGCCGGACACAAC
>CALENB010000223.1 GCA_937910235.1 uncultured Myxococcales bacterium
GATCTGGGCTGTGTATCGCCTCATCCTCGCCGCCACGTATCGCTTTTTCACCTCCGCCGCGCGGCTGCGTTTGCGAACCCGCCGGGTCGAACTCTCACCAGAGTTGAGCGCCCGCATCCTGGCCTCGGTCAGCTTGGTCGGGCGATACGCGCTCGTGGTGTTGGTTGTGCTGGCAGTCGAACGGCACCTGGTGGGACGCGGCTACATCTACCTGCTCGTCCAGCGGTTCGCGTTTGTCGGCGCGCTGCCGATCGCGTTCATGTTGGTGCGCCAGTGGCAGACCGACATCAGCGAAGCCTACCTGCGTGCCTATCCCGAGGGGGCGCTGGCGCGCGCCGTCCGCTCCGCGCAAGCCAAGCCCATCGGGCTCTTTGTCGCGTTCGCCGCGTTTGCCTATGTCGCGCTCCGCGGCGTGGCGCTCTGGGGCGGTGACGTCGCCATGAGCTTCGATACGACCCGACGTGTGTTGGCCTACCTGTTCCGCCGTGAACTGGAGCGACGCGCCGACGAGCTCCGGGTCGAGACCACCCTCGACGACTTGCCCGGCCCTGTGCGCGCGGCGTTTGCGGACGATCCCGCCAGCGACGACGAGCTGGTCGATGTCTTGCCGAGTCTGCCCGGCGTGGTCGACCAGATCCGAGCGTGGTCGGCGGGCGGTCCTTCGCGCGCCGTCGTCGTGACGGGGCCGTGGGGATGCGGCAAGACGACCTGGATGCGCGCGCTCGCGCGGCGCGTGCTCGCAGACGCCGACGAGCGCATCACGTTGCTGACGCCCACGCTCGTCGAGCGGCCGCCAGACGGCGCCGCGCTGCACACATTGTTGGCGGCGACGCTCGGGCGCCCCGACGCTCGAACTCACGACGCGCTGGTGCAAATCTTCGCCGCGGGCCCACGCCGCCTGATCCTGCTCGACGACGCGGATCGGCTGATCCTTCGGGCGATGGGCGGCACGGCACCCTGGAGCGCGTTGAGTGACCTCATCGGTGCGACCCGTGGCCGCGTCTTCTGGGTGGTCGC
>CALENB010000224.1 GCA_937910235.1 uncultured Myxococcales bacterium
ATGTCCGTGAGGTTCAGGTCGGTCGCCATGTTGCTCATCAGCGTCAAGAAGCGATTGCCGACGCTGTGCCAGAAGTAGAGCACCCGGTGCGAATCGCCGGCGAAGCGGGAGCCATAGACGACGTCGGCCTTGCCCTCCTCGATCGGCTTGATCAGGCGGTTGTACTCGCGCGGGTCGTATTCCAGGTCCGCGTCCTGCACCAAGACGAGGTCCCCGGTCGCCTCCGCAAATCCACGCCGCAACGCCGCGCCCTTGCCTTGATTGCGCTCCTGCAGACAGACCCGCACCTCGGGGTGGGCGGCCGCCAGCTCGGCGAGGATGTCGCGGGTGCCGTCGGTGCTGCCGTCGTCGACGATGATCAGCTCGATCTCAAAGGGTTGCTCGAGCACGATCCCGACGATCTCCCGGATCGTGGCGCGCTCGTTGTAGCAGGGCATGACAACCGTCAGTTTCATGGAGGCTCCTTCTACGTGCCCGCGCTGGTTCGAGTTGCGCACGGCATCGGTTGGCTGCGTGTGACCCGGGTCGGCTTCGCACCGACACCCGTGAATCCCAATCTAATCCAATACTTTGGTGCCAGATCACGGCATCCGACACGCAACGGCGCGAAACATAGGGGCTTGCCCAGACACGGTCAAGGTCGCCTCCTCAATCTGGCGAGTCGGCGCGGGCGCTGATGGGGGCACGGTCGCGCCGCGCACTGGCCTATTGGGTCGTGAAATGCCACGCCAAGGTGCGCTCGGCGCCCCCGACCGTCAGCTTCAAGCGCACAGTGTAGGTCTCCCCTGCGAGCAGTGGGCTGTCGCTGTAGAGCGCCACGGCGTGCCGATCGAAGGTCTTCATGTTGGGATCGTTGTCGGCGTCGAGGAACACGTGGCTCACGGCGTTTCCGTCGCTGTCCTCCAACGTGTGCGCCCCCCAGGCCGTGGCGCTGGCGACGTGGGCGGTGATCACGGGTCCGCTCGGGTAGCCGTTCGGCGGTGGTGGCGGCTGGGGACCCTCATTTCCGGACCAAGCGCTGTCCACGCCGGTTTGGCCCGGCCACGGGAACACGACGATCGGGTCGTCCGCGCGGGAGGCACGCGCGGAGAAGTTGATCACCTCTGCGGCGCCGCCCTTGGTCCCAGCCGGCGCGACCGCCGCTCCGTAGCCGAAGCTCACCGCCCCCGGCGCGACGAGTGGCAGGCGGTGGTAGACCGTCGCCATCCAGCCCCGTATCGCGCCAGCGGCGCTGCCGGTGAACGCCATCACCTCGGCACCCGGCGGGCCGGTGAACCCTGCTTTGGTGACACGTTCGCCAGCGTTGACGCCAGTGAACCCGTCGCCGAACGCCGCGTCCTCAGCGTGTGGGCTCAGGCCTTTCGCCTTGTACTGCTGGGCATGCGTCACATAGAACTGCGCGTGCGCCTGCGCGGCCTGTGCGAGGGCAGCGTCCTGCACGATCCCACCGACGCCGACGGCGCTCCGTACCTTCAAGAGCTCCACGTGCGCGGCCTGCTGTGCGGTCGACAACGCGTCACTGCCGGTCGTCGTCCCAGGCTGCCTCGACGGGCCAGGGTGCAGGTCGCCCAGCGACGCGCCGTTCCAGTCCACGGTGCCCCGGAGCGCGCCACCGTCGGTGCTGCCGCCGTCCACGCCCGGTTGTGGCAGGGGCGCCTTCCGATCCGCTGACCACGCCCCGATGACGCGGCAGCAGGCCTGGTCGTCACCCATCACGACCGACCCCGACACTTGGTAGCCGTTACTGAACTGGCCGGTGATGACGTAGCCGCCAGCGGTGATGTTGATCGCCGGGACGCCGAGCCATCGGCCTGCGACCTCCCCGCCGTACGTTGTCTCACAGCCGCCATTGTCGGTGCACTTCGCCTCGTGCACCACGAGCGCTTCCACGTGCCCACCCCGCAACGTGAAGGACAACTCGTCGCCAACCCAGAGGCCGTCCAGCGGGCCCGTGGGCGCCGCGTCTGTGCTGCCGCAGCCGGCCAGGGTCACCGCCAGCAACAGCAGCACGCCGCGTTGCGCGACACAACGGAGGGGTTTCCGACGGCGGCTCATGAGGGCTCCTCTGTGCGGGAAAGCGCGGTAAGCGCTTGCGTCGCCGCGCGCAGGTTGACGCAGAGCGCGCGCTTCCGCGAGCCCAATCTTGTGGTGCTGCATGTGCGCTGCGTGGTCTGAGGTCGCAGAAAAGGCGCTAGGGCTTGCCGCGGCGCATGGCCTGCGCGAACATGCGGCGTCTGATGGAGGATTCCCTGAGCCGTCTACGTCCCTATACGCGCCAACTCAACGTCACGGTCGTCGCCACAGCGCTGCTGGTCGTGGCCTTGGCGCCGCTGTCGCTGAGCGGTTGTGGTGACGCGAAGGCGGATCGAGAACGCACGGAGGCCGCAAAGCAAGCCCAGGTCGCGATCGCCGCGTACTCCGCCGCGTCTCAGGAGGCCAACAACCTCCATGGTGAGGTGATTCGACAGTTCGCCAAGGCCAACAGCTCGACAAATCTGCCTGATTACCGGGAGGCGATGCGGCGCGACGTGCTGCCGGCGATGGATCGGTTTGTGGCGCGGTTGAAGGGGATGCCGGCCGACACACCGCAACTCAAGCGCATCCACGGCGGCTTGATCAGCGCGTACACGGACGCCAGAAAAGACATCGCCGCCTTCGTCGATCAGCTGCAGACGGCCCGCGATCTCGAACGATTCGCGGCCATCCGCAAGCGACTGCAGCAGCGCGTCGGCGCGTATCAGAGCGACTTGGCCGCGTACTACAAGAACTGGAATCGCCAGCTGCGTGGCGGCGCCAGCCCCGCCAGCCCAAATGGTCCCCCCGCAGCGCCTGCGGCGGCTACGGCCACCGTCGCCCCTTGATTCGGGCGTCGCAGCGGCAGCGGCAGCCGCCGTCATTCGTCCCGGGCGTCCCGATGCGTCCGGCTCTCGGGCTCGTCATGATGGGCTTGTGTGTCGTCACCGCTTGCGGCAGCGCGGCGCCCGCACCCGCCAGCGCCCACCACGCCCGTGACCGCATCCTCAGCGCAGTCGAGGCCCTGGATTCGGCCGTGCCGCTGCGACTACGGTACAATCCCGCCCCCTGCGCGTGCCCGGCTTTTGAGGTGGATCTGGGCGGTCGCTGGGTGCGTGCGAGTTGGCCCGCAGCGCGGCAGCCGCCATGGACGGAGCTGGCCCAGCGCTTGGCCGCGACGTCTGCACAGCAGTGGCCCGTGTCGTTGCGGGTGATGGGGCGCATCGATCGCGAGGTGCAACGCACGCGCGCCGGTGGGTATGCCGTCTCGATCGAGGTCACCGAGCTGCTGACCCCCTAGGCGCGACCCCGCCTGGACCGCCCTGCGGCGAATACTTGACGCCTCCGGTCCGTTGTTAACCATGTTGTTGGGCCGAGTTTGGCCCGTTCCGTATCAGGAGATACCGATGATCACCCGTTTGGCCCTCACCGTTTCTGTGATCTCCTGCGCTGTCATTCTGACCGCGCAGCCGGCGGAGGCGCGTAAGTCAAAATCGAAGGCGACGCCAAAGCTGAGCCTGAAGGTGAGCAAGGGCAAGAAGACGATCGGCACTGAGGTCCTGCGGGTCAGAGTTGGCGAAACGGATGAAGATGGCGTCAAGAAGTTCTATTTCTCCACCAAGTCCAGACTCAATGACTCCGGTCGCAGCCTCGGGTTTCGCACCCACACAGTCCTCAACGCCAAGGGCAAGCTGATCACCTACGACCGCTGGATCGACGTCAAGGGAGCCACGCTCCGTCGGCGGGTCTTTCCGTTCAAGGGGGTTTGGAAACACGTCACATTCGCGCAGCAAGGCCGCAAGAACGAGCTGATTGACCTCAAGATCACCGGCCCGATCATCATCCTCGACCCTCGCAGCCCCATCCTCGTCTCCATGGCCGTCGATCGCCTGATCGGCAAGGGCGAGACGCAGTTCGTGAACGTCGAGACGGGCAAGACCGGCAAACTCACCATGACGGCCGAGCACCTCGTTGACGGCGGCGGCAAGCGATACATCCGGTATCACCTCAAAGGCGGGAAAATCGCGGTCTCCGCGCTCCGTGACGACGCTGGTCGCACGCTGCAGGTCGTCGGCCTCGAACGCTACTCCGGCAGCAACGCCACGCTCAAGCCCGGCGCGCTGCAGCCAGCCGCCGCGCCCACCGCTGTCGCTGCGCCCGACGCGGCCGCGACGCCGGTCGACAAGGACGCGCCGATTCCGCCACCGGCCGCCGCCAAGCCCGCCCCTGCAGCCAAGCCAGTCGGCGCCCCTGGTAAGCCTGCGCCCAAGGCCGCCGATCCCAAGGCCATCCATCCCAACACAGCTGTGCCAAAGGCAGCTGCGCCCGCCAAGCCGACCGCCGCCGCCAAACCGGCCGGCGCCACGAAGTCGTCTGGCGGCTGAACCCTAGTCGCCCCAGCGCGCCGCCGCCTCGTCGTTCCACTCGTCGGGGAAGTAGTAGAACCCCTCGCACGCGATCGACAGCAGGCAGGTCTTGCAGGGCGCCTCGTGGCGTCGGCGCGACTGCAGGTAGTCGAACAGGTTCACGTCTTCCATCGAGACAAAAACCATCCGGCGCTCGAGCTTGTAGATGTCGCCGAGGCAGTACTCCTCGTAGCCTTGCATGTAGCAGAGCGGCAAGTTGATGACCTGAATCGTCATGCGATCTTTGTAGGCGTCGATCAGATCTCTGACAGCGCCCGCGGCCTCCGCCGGATCGGGCTGCGTGGCCGCCGACGCCTTACCGAACGGCGTCACGAACTGGATGTTGCACATCTCGACGCCGAGCCGCGTCAGCAGGGCGCCGTACTCCATCAGCACGGGGAAGTTGGTCTTCGTCAGCGTCACGTTCACGCCGAAGCCGACGCCATGGCGCTTGCACAGCTTGGCCGCGTTCGCGATGCCACGCACCGTCTGCTGGAACGCTCCCTTTGACTGCACTTGGGCCTCGTGGACCCCCTCATTCGGGCCGTGGAGCGAGATCAGCAGGTTCGTGATGCCCGATCGGACGATCTTTTCGGCGTTTTTGGGCAGCATCAGCATGCGACCGTTGCTCGTCAGGTTGATCTGGTCGTACCCCATCGCTTTAGCTGACCGCAGCAGGTGGAACAGCATCGGGTTGGTGGTGGGCTCGCCGCCGTCAAAGTCGATCAGATCGTAGCCTTGATCCCTCCGCATCTGCATAAAGCGCAGCTGCTCGTTCACGTCGCCGTGCGTCGGCAGTCGATTACCCGTGGCGCAAAACACGCACTGATTGTTGCAGATGTACGTGGTGTTCATGATGATCTTGCGCGGTTTGTAGGCCGCCAATTTCGTCTCAAACGCTAGTTTGGCAACGTGCAGCGCGCGCGCGGTCCACCCCTCGGCGTCGCCGTCCCGCGTGTCCTGGTAGCAGGGCTGGCCCTGAAACAGCGGGCCGATGTCGCGGTCTTCTCGCTGCGTCCACAGCCCGCGCTCGGTGACGGTGGTGTGCAGCGCCGTGCCAAGAATGGGCGTCGCGAACTGCAGCAGCGGGCGAGCGCCGGTCTCCTCAAAGAGCGACCAAGCCGTCCGGAGCGTGTGCAGGATCTCCGAGCGGGTCTCGTCGGGCTGGCCGATCATCCAATGCACGACCATCGGCAGCCCGGCGGCCTTGGCCCAGAGCGCCACCTTGCGCGTCGCCTCCAGATCGAACTTCTTGCCGATGACCTCGTTGGCGATGCGCTCCGTCGCGCTCTCAGCGCTCACAGAGAGCTTCTTGGTGCGGTGCGACAGGCGCTGAACCTGCAGCTCTGTCAGCCGATCAGCGCGCATGCCGTTCGGGAAATCGACGCCCATGTCGAGGGTCTCAAGGGCATCGAGCAGGCCGTCGAGGTGACGTTCGTTGACGTTGACGAGCTCATCGAGCACCACCACGCGATGCACGCCATAGGTCTCTTTGAGCAGCCGCAAGTGGGCGTGCAGCGCCGCGCCGCTGTAGGTCCGATAGTTGCGGCCCTCGAGGCCGGCGCGCTGCCACGGATTGCTCGTGCAGAAGTTGCACTGGTACACGCAGCCGCGCGACGTCTTGAGCGCGAGCAGCGGCGGGCTGCAGTCGAAGATCTCTTCCTTGTGGCGCGCGCGCGCGACCCGACTCAGAAAACCCTGGAAGGCGTCCATGTCGATCAGGTCGTAAGCTGGCAGGGGCAGGGCATCGAGCAGCGTCCCGTCCGGCACGCCGGCGACGATGCGGTGTTCGGGGTGCTCGCCGCTAGTCAGCTGCGCGATCAAGGCCGGCAGCGCGCTGTCCGCCTCGTACTTTTGGCCCCACTCGATACCTAGTTCGTCAAGATCGGCGGCGTTCCACTCGATGAAGTGCATACCGCCCACATCGCAGTCCGCCAGCACGGTCGGCACACCCGGCCACCGGGTTCGCAGGCTCGCTACGAAACGCGTGAGCTCCGCCGTCGCCGGTCGGCTGCGCTGCCATGGCGAGTTGGCGATGACGACGACGTCCGGCGCCGCATCCGGCAGGTACCCCGAGAACGTCGACCACTGCACGCCGAGGCGCACCATGTCGCCGCGCTCGCGCATCAGGGAGGACGTCGGCAGGCAAAAAGCGTCGAGCACCGCGACCTCATGCTGCGCTGCCCGCAGGCCCGCCGCCGCTTGCCACAACCCCGCTCCAGTGAAGTAGGGGTAGTCGATGAACTCGCCGTGCAAGAGCAAGGGGGGCTGAATGAGCAGAGCGCGCGCCAAGGTGAGGCTCCTGCGTTGGGAAGGGAGTCGCCGCTGCAGTATGTCGGCCACACCTACAGCGGGCAAGGCGAGGCGCCGCAATGGCCCCGGAAAATGAAGGTTTTTGCGACCTCGCCGCGCCCGTCCCGGTCAACCCGCGACCCATATTTCGCCTCGTGCCCGACAAAATGTGAAAGCAAATGGCCGCCTCGCGCGTTGTCCCATGACGTGGCGCTGCGCCGTCGTCGGTGGCAACCATTGATTCGGGCTCGGTCGCCGGTCATTGTGATTTGACCACGCAGGCATGCGCGCGGTGCAAAAAGGGTTCAGCACGATGGAGAACGTGATCGTCAATGTCGCACCGAGTCGATCAGGGCGCCTTGCTGGACGGCAACGGCCGGCCTCACGCGCACCGTCGTGCCGACGGACCTTGAACGGGCTGTGTGCCGTGATCGCGCTGCTGATTGGGGTGGCTTGGGCGCCGACCGTGGCGTCGGCCGGCTGGGGAGCACGGGCGAAGAAAGAGGATTCAAAGGGGGCCGCGACGAAAGCGTGGACGGCGAAACCACGGGCGAAAAAACCACGCTCCAAAAAGCCACGGGCGAAGCAGCCACGCCGCCCGTCCGGCGCGCACCCGATCGGGACACGCGCAGCTTCCCCCGGCGTCTCGAAGCCAGCCCGCAGCCCGACAGCGAATGCGGCACGCCCAGACGCGCTGGGGACCCGGGTTGATCGGCTGCTGGCGCCGAGTCGGTGGTCCACACGCGCGGCGATCCGGTTGATGCGCGAGGCCGTGGCGGGTCGAGACATGGCGGTGGCGCTGCGGCTCGCGGAAGCGATCGCGGCGGCCCGGCGGGTGCCAGCCAGCGATCTTGTGGATGCCGCGACCATTCTGGGCCAAGACCAGCGCTACCCGGTGCAGCTGCGGTTGTGGCAGCGGGTTGGACAGTCGCGGAGCGTGCCCCGCTGGCTGCGACGCACCGTCGACGAAGGCTGGTTTGACGCGCTCATGGCCGGCGGCAAACACGCAGAGGCGCGCGCTGTGCTTGCTTTGGCGTTGAAGCGATCACGCATCGGCACCCGATTCTCCCTGTTCGAGCGCCTCGTCGCGTGGGGGAGGGTCGCTGGCGAGGTCGACGAGGCCCGGGAGACGCTGCTGGCCTGGCGCGATCCAGACGCGGCGGTGCTCGGCGCGAGGCTGGTGGCCGAACTGGACGGAGATGACGCCGCGGTGGCGTTGCTGCGCGGCGCGTTCAAGCGGTATCCCGGCCATCGTGCCCTGCAAAAATCCCTGATTGACGCCTTGGTGCGGCAGGGTGGCCGGGCCGAGCTCGCGGTCGTGGTCGCCAGAGTGGTGCGCCTCGCGCCCGGCGACCCGATGCCCTGGCTGAAGGTGATCGACGCGCACATTCTGGCACGCGACAAACGCGCCGCGCGTAAGCGTATCGACCAGCTGCTGGCGCGCTATCCTAAACACGATGTGCTGATTGAGAGCCTGATCGATCGTGAGCAGCGCTTGGGGGAGGATCATAAGCGCTTGAGCGTCATGTTCGAGGCGCTGATTCACGCCAACAAGGCCAACCCGAGCTACCTCGAGGCGTACGGCGAGTGGCTGCTGACGCGTGGCTCACGTCAACTCAAGGCCGCGATCGCGGTCCTGTCGCGCCTGCAGCAGCTGCCCGACGGTGCGTATGAGGGGATGCGACGCATGGCGAGCATTCTGCAGGCCCATGGCCACGTGCGCGAGGCTCAGGCGCTCTTGTTGAAGATGAAGCGGCAGTTCCCAGACCGTAGGGAGACGGACCGCCTGCTCGCGATCTTGTTGGGTCAGACTGGGCGTGACGCCGCCGCGGAGCGTGGCTGGCTGGGCTTGATCACCCTGCCACCTACGCCCGATCTCGAGCGCCGCCGGCTCGCCGCAGACGCGCGTCGCAGTCTGATCGCGCTCTACCGAAAGACTGGTTGGATGACGCCCCGCAGGGTCGCCCTGACGAGACGCCTCGCCAGTGACGGCGGCGACTTGGGCACGGTGCTGCTCTACTTGGAGATGATCGCCGGCGAAGCGGAGCTCAGCGACGTACGTCTGCCAGACGCCTGGTTGGTGGCGTCGGGCACGGCTGGATGTCATCCCATGGCCGAGAAGTGGGCGGTGGATTCCGAGGTCGCCGCGGCGTTGGCCCGGGCTGAGCTCAGGCAAGGGCGCTTGGCGGCCGGTTTGACGCGGCTGCAGGCGCTCGCTGCCCGCGATGCCGACAGCGCGCGCGATCTGTTGATCACGCTGGTCGAGCGCGCCCTGCGGGCCAACCGACCCCAGCTGGTGGCGAAGGCGGAGGCCATCCTCACAGCGGGGTCGCGGGTGGTGACCTCGCAGCTGCTACGACTTGGCGACCTGCACATGCGGGCGGGCGACACCCCAGGCGCGAGCGCGCTCTACGGTCGCGCCGCGCGCGAGAATCCCCGCGACACGCGCCCGATTCTTCGCCTCGCGCGGATGTTTCGGCAACGCGGCCAGATCGCCGACGAAGCCGCCGCGTTGCGCGCCATCGTGCTGCGCACTATCGACGCCGACGAGCTGAACCGGGCCGGTCAGCGGCTGCTGACGCTCGCCATGAGCGATGGCACCGCGGCCGAGCTGCTGCGCTGGCTCGACGCCGTCACCCCGAAACACCCGCGTCGCTCGGTGATTGAGCGCTTCCGCCTGCTCGCCTACGACGTCTGGCTGCGCAGCGCGCCGCTTGAGCGGCTCCTCGGCCGCGACAGCGCGGCGCCCGGACCGGCGATGTTGACCGAAGCGATGGGGAGCGGTGATCTGGCCCTGCGTGTGCGCGCGCTGCGACAGGCCGCACTGGCCCATCGACGGCTCCCACCGGCCCTGGCGCGGCGACTGCTCAAGGACAACAACGCCGCGATTCGGCGCCTCACGGTGCTCGCGCTGGCGGCGTCGGGCACCTTGCAGGCGACGCGGCTGCTGGTCGAGATGGAGGCCGAGAGCGACTGGCAGGTGCGGGTCGCGCAGCTGATGGCGTTTGCGCAGCTCCCCGCGCTCGACGAGGCGGAGCCCTTTCTGATCGGTCGGCTGCAGGAGCGGCAGACCTACTGGTCGGCGTTGGCGGCGCTCGGCATCGGCCGGGTCGGTGGCGAAGGCGCAGTACACCGGTTGCTGACGATCGCTAGGCAGCGCAGCGCGCTGCGCCCGGCCCTGGCGATGGCGCTCGGATCGCTGGTCGGGCGCTTGCCTCAGCATCCGTTGGCGGATGAGGTGGTGGCGAGTCTGGCGCTGTGGTCGGTGCCGAGCCGTGGGCCTCGGTTGAGCAGCTATTTCCAGGCCTACACCGGCCTGTGGGCGCTCGCGGCGACCGGTCGCAGCGACGCACGTGACGTCCTGCTGCGGCGCGCCGTCGACACAGATAGCCCGGTTTTACGGGGCGTCGCGCTGCGATTGGCCGGCGCGGCCCGGCCGCCCAAGCTGGAGGCGGGTGACTGGCACGTGCGTGTCGATTGGGGCCGCAAGTACGACGTCGCGAGCGAGATCGAACGGCGGGCGCTGCTGCCTTGGCTCACGCCCGATCCCGTCATCATGGCCGACGCGCTCGCGCGCCTCGACGCCGAGCTCGCGCCTCGACTCGTGCAGCGCTTTTCCGCCGGCGATGGCGGCAGTCACCAGCGCGACTGGTGTACGGATTTTGACGGACTCTTGGTGCGAGCCCCGAAGATCTCCGCCGCTTGCACCCAGGTGACGCCTGCGCCGGGACCGCCCGTCGCTCCGATCGCCGCGCGATAATCAGCGGGTGAGTTTCCGCGAGGCACCGGCACAGGTATACTCCCCACGCGTGATC
The DNA here is from genome assembly GCA_937910235.1 of uncultured Myxococcales bacterium. Lineage (GTDB taxonomy): Bacteria > Myxococcota_A > UBA9042 > UBA9042 > UBA9042 > UBA9042. The sequence goes on from CALENB010000224.1 coordinate 10,526, forward strand.
CGCCGGCCACACTTGTGACCATGGCCGCTCATGCTGGAGGAAACCGGGATGCAATTGCGCCGATGCGCCCTACGTGCGGGCCTCGCACTCGCCACGCTGCTCACCCTCGCTTGCGGCAATGAGGTGATCGTCTACGACGCGATCCGCCTGGATATCCGAAGCGAAGCGCCCGATGGTGGACCGATCACGCGGTACGACATCGCGGTGCTGGGCGTCGACGCCGGTGGTGTCGTCGTGCAGAAACTCCCCGCCGCCTCAGGCGATGAGGCCAAGAAGTTCGCGGGTCCGTTGCCGGCCGGCGTCGATCTGGTCAACAAGGCGTTCCTCGTCGATATCGATGTGAGCGCCGTCGGTGACGCCGCGCAGATCAAGCGACTGCAGCTCCGTATTCGCGGCCTAGACGACAACCTCAAGGTCCTGACCAGCTGGTCGGGCGTGGTGGACGCCGGTGGCAAGGCCAAGATCAGCGTGATGCTCGCCAAGGCCAAAAGCGGCTGTGACGCCGACGCTGACGGCGTCAAAGATTGCTCGAAAGCGGGTTGTTGCGCCGAAGGCGAGGCGACGGACTGCAACGACGACGCCGCCAAAGGGGCCAGCGCTAACCCATTCGCGACCGAAGACAGCTGCACGCAGTGCGGCAACGGTATCGACGAAGACTGTGACGGCAAAGACAGCGTCTGCATCGACACAGACGGGGACGGCACGCCCGATTGCCAGGAGCTGGCCTGTGGCGCCGGCGCGGAGAAGGACAAGACCATCTACCCTGGCGCGCCCGAGGCGTGCGACGGCAAGGATAACGACTGCGACAACAAGACCGACGAGGATTTGGCGTATGTCGGAATCGATGGAAAACCAGGCCAACTCGCGAAGGGCGACGCCTGTGGAACCGGTGCATGCACAGGCGGTACAGCCGTCTGTAGCGCGGACGGCAAATCGTTGGTCTGCTCGTCAGCGGACAAGAAGGCCGAGAAAGAGGTCTGCGACAATCAGCTCGACGACGACTGCAACGGCAAGATCAACGACGGCTGTGCGCTGCAAGACATCGACGGCGACGGCGTGCCCAACGACAAGGAGGACGCCGCGTGCGCCTTCAAGTACGCGCGCTTTCACAGCGAGTATCACCCCGGAAATACGGCTAAAGAGACGTGTTGCGTGGCCTACACCAAGTTGATCTTGAGTAAGGACAGCGCGTGGACGGACGGTCAACCGATCCCTGCGGGCGCCGTGATGACGAACGCGATCCTCTCCGAGTGCGACACCAACTGCGACAAGACGGTCGTGCCGTGCGGCGCCAAAGACCTCGACGGCGATGGCGTGTCTGCGCCCCTCGACTGTGACGACACCGATCCGCTGACCTACCCAGGCGCGCCCGAGAAGTGTGGGGATGGCAAAGTGCAGGGCTGTGTCGGCGCCGACCCAGCGTGCGATGTGGCCACGGACAAAGATGGCGACGGCTGGAGCGCGCCTGCGGACTGCGACGACGACGACAAGTCAGTGGCGCCGGACGCCCCTGAGGTCTGCAACGGCAAAGATGACGACTGCAATGGCCACGTCGACGACGGCAACGCGGAGGCAGCGGACGCCACGTGCGGCGACAAAGACGGCGAGTGTGGCAAGCAGCCCGGCGTCTTGGTCTGCAAACATTGGCCAGCCGGCCAGGACCCGGGCGCGCTCGACTGCTTGAAGAAGGCGTTCAACAAGGACTCGCTGACGTGCGTCGGCTGTGAGGGGGACAAACGACCGGACACGGACGTGTGCGACTACCTCGACAACGACTGCGACGGCAAGGCGGACGAGGACTACCAGTACACCGAAGAGGGCACGGGCGCGGCGCTGGCGATCGGCGCTGCGTGTGACGGCATCGGCGCCTGTGGCAAGGGCACGGTCGAGTGTCGGATCAGCAAGGACAAGGCGGTGTGCTCGACCGATGTCGACGGCAGCAAGAACGAGAGCAAGACCGAGATCTGCGACAACAAGGACAACAACTGCAACGGCGCGACCGACGAGACGCTGACGACCATCGCGGACTCGTCGTGCGCGAAGGCCGGCGTGTGCTCAGGCGCCGGGGTGCAGAAGATCGTGACCGTCTGCAAGGCCGGAAAATGGGTCTGCGACTACACCAAGGTGCCCAGCATTGAGTTCGACACCAGCAAACCCTGCCAACCGGGCGACGGGTTCTGCCACTGCCCGGGGTTGGGCGCGCAGAAGTGCTTCAAGCTGATCGAGAGCACCTGCGAGGGCAAGGACAACGACTGCGACGGCAAGACCGACGACGACTTCACGTTCAGTGACCTAGGCGTCAGCAAGACGATCGCCGCCACGTGCGGCTCCGGCAGCTGCAGCGGCGGCACCGTGGTCTGCGGCGGCGACGGCAAGGGGTTGACCTGCTCGTCGCTCACAAAGATCAGCAAGGAGATCTGCGACGCCAAAGACAACGACTGCAACGGCAAGACCGACGACGGCATGACCGTGCTCGACTCGCCCTGCAAGCTGATCGGCCAGTGCAGCAAAGACAACGTCACCTCCACCTGTGTGAGCGGCGGCTGGGTCTGCGATTACGACAAGGTCCCCGCCTACGAGAGCGGCAAGGAGCTGAGCTGCGACGCCAAGGACAACGACTGCGACGGCAAGACCGACGAGGACTTCTCGTACGCGGACGTCGGCAAGACCGGCACCATCGGCCAAGGCTGCGGTGTCGGCGCGTGCGCGAGCGGCAACGTGGTCTGCAAGAACGACAAGTCGGGGGTGACGTGTTCGACGCTCATCAAGAAGTCGACGGAGATCTGCGACACCAAAGACAACGACTGTGACGGAAGCACGGACGAGGGCTTCACGTATTTGGGCTTGGCGACGGGCGTGAAGTGCGATGGCGTCGGCAGCTGTGGCAGCGGCGTGGTCGAGTGCACACCCGGCAAGACCGACGTGGCGACGTGCAGCACGAACCCGAACGGCTCGAAGAAGGAGAACGTCACGGAGGTGTGCGACGACCAGGACAACGACTGCGATGGCAGCGTGGACGAAGGCTGCGATGATGACGGAGACAAGCACTGCGACAAGGCGATGACGACTGTCGGCAAACCGAAGTCCTGCGTGCTCGGTGGTGGCGACTGCAATGATTTGAACGCAAACGTGAACCCAGCTACGCCCGAGGCCTGCAACGGCATCGATGACGACTGCAACAGTAAGACCGACGAGGTGTTCTTCTTCAGCGAGGTCAACAACGCGACGAAGCAGACGACGAAGCTTGGCATCGGCGCGTCCTGCGGCCTTGGCGTGTGTGGCGGCGGCAAGGTGTTGTGCAGCGGCACGAGCGCGGCGACCTGCTCGACGATCAGCAAGCAGAGCACCGAGATTTGCGACGGGAAGGACAACGACTGCGACGGGCTCACCGACGAAGGCTGCGATGATGATGGCGACGGCTGGTGCGACATCAACATGCAGGTCGTCGGCAAACCCGCCGTGTGCCCCAACGGCGGCGGGGACTGCAACGACGCCGTGAAATCAACCGCTCCGCAGGCGCCAGAGCTTTGCGACAACGTCGACAACAACTGCGACAAGAAAGTCGACGAGAGCTGCGATCAGGACAGCGACGGCTTCTGCGACAAGGCGCGGGTGACCATCGGTAAGCCGAAGGTGTGCACCAAGGGCGGCGGCGACTGCAACGACACCGTGTCGGACGGCAAGACGATCAATCCGGACGCCACAGAGATCTGCGACGACGTCGACAATGACTGCAGCGGCGGCGTCGATGAGAAGTGCGACCAGGACGGCGACGGTTTCTGCGATGACAAGCGCACCACCGTGGGCACGCCGAAGGCCTGTCCGAAGGGCGGCGGTGACTGCAATGATCTGATCAAGACGATCTCGCCAAGCGCGGTGGAGCAGTGCAACGACATCGACGACAACTGCAAGCTCGGCGTGGACGAGGCGTGCGACGACGACGGTGACGGGTACTGCGACGACACGATGGTGGTCGTCGGCAAGCCCAAGGCGTGCCCCAAAGGCGGCGGGGACTGCAATGACGGCAAGAGCTCCGGCAAGGACGTACACCCGGGCGCCGCGGAGATCTGCAACAGCATCGACGACGACTGCGACACCAAGGTCGACGCCGCCGACGCCGCTGATCTGATCAAGTCAGCGCCGCTGTGCGAGAAACAAGCGGGCGTCTGCAAGGGACAGAAGAAGCCGGCCTCGGCGTGTGTGAGCGGCGCGTGGCAGGACTGTGCGACGAGTGTCTACCAGACGATCACGACGTACGAGCACGGTCAGGAGCAGACGTGTGACGACCTCGACAACAACTGCAACGGCAACGTCGATGACAGCTGCGACGACGACGGCGACGACTACTGCGACAGCTCCATGACCACCAAGGGCAAGCCAAAGGTGTGTCCAAAGGGCCAAGGTGACTGCGTCGACACCCAGAAGGCGATCAATCCTGGCGTCCAAGAGGACTGCCTGACCGCCGTTGACGACAACTGCAACGATGACAAGAACGATAAGGACGCGCTGCATTGCGTGATCTACTACCAGGACTCGGACAAGGACGGCTTTGGTGTCGCATCGACGGGTGTGTGCATGTGCACCTCCGTGCCGGCGTTGAACTTTACGGCGAAGAAATCAGGCGATTGCGACGACGGCAACAAGGCGGCGAACACCTTCACCTACACAGGCATGGGCGGCGCACCGACGATTGGGGAGACGTGTGGGATTGGGATCTGCTCCGGCGGCAAGGTGACGTGCGACGGCAAGAAGGCGACCTGCAGCACCCTCAGCAAGAAGCTCGCCGCGGAGCTGTGCGACGGCAAGGACGACACCTGCGACGGCAAGACCGACGAGAATCCGGATATGACGAGCCTAAGCTGCAACACGAAGGGGGTCTGCTCAAAGGTGGCGAAAGAGTGCATCGGCGGGGTCCCTCAGTGTCGGTACGATCTGGTCTCCGGCTATGAGGCGGACGAGGGCACGTGCGACAACAAAGACAACGACTGTGATGGCAAGACAGATGAGAGCCTGATGGACGTCTCCAAGTCGGACTGCGCGCTCACGGGGGTCTGTACGGCCGCCAATGTCACCGCGCTCTGTGCCAAGGGCACCTGGACGTGCGACTACTCGGCGGTGCCCCTCTATGAGGCGCTCACGAAGACAGAGAGCCACTGCGACAGCAAAGACAACGATTGTGACGGCAAGACCGATGAAGGCTGTACGCCGTAGGTGACGCTGCGAGCAGGAGCGATGGATGACGAAGGATACGGCCCCAACGCCGGCGAAAAGCGGATCGGCGAACGGCGGGCGGTCCAAAGCAGGGCAGTCCAAGGCTGGGCAGTCCAAGGTTGGGCAGTCCAAGGCTGGGCAGTCCAAGGCTGGGCAGTCCAGGGCGGGGCAGTCCGATCGCGGATCGGCCAAGCGACAGGGTGAACCAAGCGTCGCGCCAGGAGACATCTGTGGCGTCGTCTATTGTGATGAACACCTGGTCGTCGTGAACAAACAGCCCGGATTCCCGGTCTTGCCGTCGGGCACGCACCGTGAACGCTCGGTGATTCGGGCGCTGGCAGCCATGGGGTTGGGCCAGGTCTTTGCGGTGAATCAGCTCGATCGTGAGGCGACGGGCTTGGTCCTGCTGTCGCGCTCTGAGGCCGCCGCCAAGGCGTTGCGCTGGAACTGGCGCAGCAACCTCTGCGAGCGGCAGTTCATCGCCGTCGCGCAAGGCGACGTCACTGGCGCCCGTGGCCGCATCACCCTGCCCATCGGCACGTTCAAGGAGGCCGGACGCGTTCGGCGCCGCGTCGTTGACGTCGACGAGGGTGGGCGCACCGCCGTGACGAATTGGCGATTGCTGGCGCGTGGCCGCGGCATGTCGCGCATGCTCATCACGCTCCAGCAGGGGCGCTGCCATCAAATCCGGATTCACCTCGCGGCGATTGGCCACCCCGTCGTGAATGAGCGTCTGTACGTCGAGCGTTCAACCGAGATGCCGATCGCAGCGCTTGTTGGTATGACCGACGTTCGCAAGCGCGACATTCGCAAGATGCCGAGCCATCAGATCGCCCTACACAGCTTTCGCATCCAGATCCCGCATCCCATGACGAACGAGGTGCTGCACCTCGAGGCGCCAATTCCCCGCGCGTTGACCGACTTGATGCCAGGCGCCTGGGTCGTGGACGCCATCTAGCGCTCGTCGAAGCCGAGCTGACTGCCCCCAAACATCGCGCTCCATGCGCCCCGCTGCGCCAGCGGTGCTCGGCACGTCCGCCGTTCCGCTAAGCACTGCCTCGTGAGGCCCCTCAGTCCACCGCGACGTCTGCACACCCCTCCGGCCTCACGTGCGGGTGCTACAAGCGCGCCAGGCGCGCCGTGGCGCCAAAGCCCAGGCCATAACGAGAGAGGCCCCCTCTGCGTGGCAGAGGGGGCCTCCTTCTTGTTCATCCATTGGCCCAAAGCCCTCAGCCGCTCCAACCGCGTCGTCACAGGGCTGAGCCCCAGCCAGACCGGCCCGCGTACGCGGCTGAGACCGCCTGACGGCCTACTTCAGCAGCGCCTGCAGCCAAGCGTAGAAGCCGAACTGTGCGCTGTGCTTCGTGCCCTTGCTCTCGCCGACAGCCGGGCTGCCGCCCACGAACATGCGCGCGCCGTACTTCTTGCCAGCCAGGGTGACGTCGCCCGTCACGACCGCGCTGCCGAAGCGGGCTGAGTACCCTGTCGGTGCACAGCCACCGTCCACAACGCCATCACAGGTGTTGTCCTTCTTGTCGCCGCAGGTCTCTTTCGGCTCAGGCTTCACTTCGCCCGTGCACACCCCGAGCTTGCCCTGGGTGTCGCACTTCTGCTTGCCAGCCTTGCAGATGCCCTTGTCCTGCGTCTTCGGGTCCGCCGTGTAGCAGTCCACCTCGATGCTCGAATCGACGGTGTTCTTGCAGCCACCAGCCTTCTCGCAGGTGTCCTTCGTGCAGGGGTTCTTGTCGTCGCAGTCTGGACCCTTGCCGGACAAGCAGGTCCACTTGCCAGCGCCGTCCTTGCCGCAGGTGTCCCCCTCGGTGCACGCATTGCCATCGTCGCACGTCTTGCTCAGCTCTTTGCTGGTGCACTTGCCGTCGGCCTTGGTGCAGGCGTTCTCCGTGCAGGCGTTCTTGTCGTCACAGTCGGTCTTCTTGCCAGCTGTGCAGAGCTTGTCCACGCAGATGTCATCCACCGTGCAGGCGTCGCCGTCAGCGTCGCAGGCGTTGGTGTTCGCCAGGAACTTGCAGCCCGACTTGGGATCACACGAGTCCGTCGTGCACGGATTCTTGTCGTCGCAAGCGACGTTCTTACCCGGCGTGCAGACACCGCCCGTGCACTGGTCGTTGTTCGTGCAGACGCTCTGGTCCGCATCGCAGGCCGTGCCGTCCGTCTTCTTCAACACCAAGCACTTGCCGGTCGCCGGCTCGCACTTGGTCTGCGCGCAGAAGGTGTCAGTCGAGGTGTCGCAGTTGATGAGCGTCTTCGGGTCGACCTTGCACAAGTAGGGCGCGCCCTGGCTCTTGTCGCAGAACAGCGTGCCGTTGCACTTGTTCTTGTCGTCCTGCTGGTCACAGTGCGAATCCTGCGTACAGGTGCAGATGTTCTTGCCACCCTTGCAGGTGCCGTTCTGGCAGGCGTCCGATGTGGTGCACGGGTTGCCGTCGTCGCAGGTGAACTGCGTCCCGTTGAGCAGGTTGTTCTGGCAGCCCTTCACCTTGTCGCAGGTGTCTTCGGTGCACTTGTTGCTGTCGTCGCACTTGGTCTTGCCGTCAACGGGCACGCCGACGCACTTGGTCGCGGCGCAGGCGTCCTTCTCGGTGCAAGCGTCGCCGTCGTCGCATGGGCTCGTGACCGCGGCGTGCACACAGCCCTTCGCCTTGTCACAGGAGTCGGTCGTGCAGCTGTTGTTGTCGTCACACTTTGTGACCTCGCCGTTGCAGTCACCCTTCTGGCACTTCTCGCCGGTGGTGCAAGGGTTGCCGTCGTTGCAGGACTGACCCTCCTGGAACTTGTAGTTGCAGTTGCCGTCGCTGATGTTGCACTTGCCCGTCAGGCACTGGTCGGTGCTCGCGCAGGCCTTCACGGCGCCAGCCACGCACTTGCCGGCCTCACACTTGTCGTTGAGCGTACAGGCCGTATTGTCGGCGTCGCAGGGCTGTCCGTCGTCGTTGTCGTACTTGCAGCCGTCCTTGGGATCGCAGCTGTCCTTGGTGCAGGGGTTGCTGTCGTCACAGGTCTCTTTGGCGCCCGCCTCGCACTTGCCATCCTTGCAGGTGTCGTCCTTGGTGCAGACGCTGCCGTCCGCGTCGCATGCGATGCCGGTCTTGTTGGTCGACTTGCAGCCCTTGGCCGCGTCGCACACGTCTTCGGTGCAGTCGTTCTTGTCGTCGCAGGTCGCTTCGTCGGTGTCGCCGTCGCAGTCGTCATCCTTGCCATTGCACTTCTCGTCGATCGGCGTCGGCGCGAGGCACTGCGTCAGGCCACCACCAGCCGGTGCACCCTGCTTACCGTCGGGCAGGCAGGTCCGCACGCCCTCGCATTTGGTCGAGCCGCTGGTCACGGAGCATTTGGTCGAGAGCTCTTTCTTGATGGCTTCCGCCGAGCAGGCGCACGCGCCGCCGCCCTTCACCACGCACTGCTTGGTGTCCGTGCCGGTCACGTCCTTGACGTCCTTGCACTCGTAGCCGTTGTCACAGCCCGCATCGTCCTTGCAGCTCGCGCCGCAGAACGCGCCCGTATCGCCGAGATCGACGCACGCCGCGTCGCCATCCGCCAAGCTCGCGCACTGCGCGTTCTTGTTGCAGGGGTCACAGATGTTGCCAGCCTTCGGCACACACACCGGCTTGCTGTCGCCACCTGGTCCAGGGATGAGCTTGCAGATGAAGCCCTCCTTGGTGCACTCGGTCACGCACTCTTCGGCGCAGATCTTGCCGCTGGGGCTGTCGATGCAGAAGCCTTTGTCGCAGTCGTCGTTGGCGTTGCAGGGGCAGTAGTCGCCACCTGGGCAAGCCGCGATCGGCCCGGTATCGGAGCCGCCGTCTGCCGCGTCGGATCCGGCGTCACCGCCGGCGTCCTGGCCCGTCTCGCCGCCGTCCGCCGCACCAGTGT
>CALENB010000225.1 GCA_937910235.1 uncultured Myxococcales bacterium
GCGCGGCTGGCGTCGTAAGCCCTGGGGCGGGCGGGCGGGTGTCCGGTTTGGCGCGGCGTTCTTCGCTCCGTGGTTCGACAAGACCGCAGCGTGTTACCACCACGACGGGTTGGCTCCTGTAGGGCGACTTCAGCTTCTCGTACAATTATTGGGTGCTTTGCCGGGGCGTCATGTGCTTGCGAGGTGCCACATTGGCGTCTTCCGCGCATGTTTCTTGTGGCACCAAACGGATTCCAAGATGGACTCTGTCTTCGTCGAATATCTGCTTGCGATTGAGGACCTTGGCGTGCTCTCCGAGGCGGTGAGCAGGATGCTGCATGAAAAACGGACCGACTATCAAAGTGGAGACACCCTCGGCAAGATGTTCCAAGCCGCCCACCCGGTGGGGAATCTCGGCTTCCCAGTGGAACCACTGGACCTGAACGACCGGCCCGCTACTGAGGCGGCGCTAGCCCAGGCCAAGGCAGGTGACAAGACCCAGATGGCGGCGGTGGTTCGCCGCTTCAGGAACCTCACCGCACATGCGGGACCTTCGCCCGACTGGTGTTTGAATCCGAACTTCTTGTCTCAGGTGATCGAGATACAACTGGATTTCATCATCACCATCGCCCGGTCATTCGATCATCAGGTCGGCTTTCCGACTGCCACCACGCTATCCTCCTCCCTCCTGCCTGCTCCGATGCCCAGCTCGACGGTCAGCGCACCATCAGCACCTCATCTGGGCGGGTTCCTTAGCGGAAGTGTAGGTACTACAAAATGAAACCGCAGGTATCTGCGGTAAGAATCCCATTTGCGGTCTGGCCGAGAGGAGCCGGTATCTTCGGCACAGTCATCCGCCGTGCTGAACACCTCTTTTGCGAGGACGGTCTTGAGGGGCATCTGAGTGGTTGCGCACCCACCGCATATTTAAGGGCCGGGTATCGTGACGGTTGGAGCACATCATGTCGCCCACATCACGCTACGCGTGGTTATATTGATGTTTTTGTGTTGCCTGACGCCCCCGCGGTTGGAGTAGTTGCCACCAGGCGCTCCTGAGGCTTAGCTTGCAGCCAGCCAACGTCCTCACCGAGCACCGGTCGGCCCTGCCGCAGTGGCACAGTCGGCGTCCCGCAGCAGGAGCCCCGCCTCGTGAACGAAGCCGAGACAAGGAAGAAGCTCATCGACGAACGGCTCAAGCTGTCAGGCTGGAACGTGGACGACGCTTCGCAGGTCATCCAAGAACTCGGCATCAACCTCGCCAATGCAGGTGAAGCCGTAGCGGAGAAGATCCACCCGTACTCTGGGCACCTCTTCGCTGACTACGCCCTTGTCGTTGACGGCAAGCCCGCCGCCGTTGTCGAAGCAAAACGTGCGTCGAAGGACGCCGAGCTTGGTAAGGAGCAGGCCCTCAACTACGCCAAGAAGTTGCAGGCCATCCACGGCGGTGAACTCCCCTTTGTCCTGTTCACCAACGGCTACGAGACCCAGTTTTGGGAGCATGGCGTCTACCCCCCTGTCACAGTGCCCGGCTTCCCCACCCGCTCTGACCTCGCTTGGATGCGAAAGCGGCAGGGCAAGCGTGGTCCGCTCTCCGAGGCGCTGATCAACAAGGACATCGCTGGCCGGGGCTACCAGATTGAGGCCATCCGCTCGATCCTCGAACTCATCGAGAAAAAGAAGACGAAGTTCCTCCTCGTCATGGCTACCGGCACGGGCAAGACCCGGACCGCCGTGGCCCTCATCGACGTGCTCCGCCGTGCCAAGTGGGCCAACCGGGTGCTCTTCCTCGTGGATCGCATCGCCCTGCGTGACCAAGCCATTGAAGCCTTCAAGGAGCACATCCCTTCAGAGCCCTACTGGCCGAAGACTGAGGGGCAGACGGTGGAGAAGAACTTCGTCAAAGGGCGGAGGCTGTATGTCACCACCTACCCGACGATGTTGAATCTCGTCGAGGGAGGGACGACCCCTGCCAAGCACATCTCGCCCTTCTTCTTCGACCTCATCATCGCCGACGAGAGCCACCGAAGCGTCTACAACGTCTACCGCCAGATCCTGGACTACTTCAACGCCATCACGCTCGGCCTGACCGCCACTCCGACCGATCAGATTGACCACGACACCTTCAAGCTCTTCGACTGCCACACGAACGATCCGACCTACGCGTACACGTTCGAGCAGGCCGTCACGCACGACAAACCCTACTTGAGCAACTTTGAGGTGCTGAAGGTCCGGTCGAAGTTCCAGTTGGAGGGCATCAAGGCGGGAGTCCTCCCGACGGCCGTGCAGAAGAAGCTGGTCGCCGAAGGCAAGGACATCAAGGACATCGACTTCGAGGGCACTGACCTCGAACGCAAGGTCACCAACGCTGGCACCAACGCCGTCATCGTCCGTGAGTTCATGGAAGAGTGCATCAAGGACCACACGGGCACCCTGCCGGGGAAGACCATCTTCTTCGCCATCTCCAAGGGCCACGCTCGACGGCTTCAAAAGGTCTTCGACGACCTCTACCCTGAGCACGCAGGCACGCTCGCTCGGGTCCTCGTGTCGGAGGACAAGAAGGTCTACGGCAAAGGTGGATTGCTCGACCAGTTCAAGACTGAGGACATGCCTCGGGTCGCCATCAGCGTAGACATGCTCGACACGGGGGTAGATGTCCCCGAGGTGGTGAACCTCGTGTTCGCCAAACCGGTCTTCAGCTTCACCAAGTTCTGGCAGATGATCGGCCGAGGCACCCGCATCCTCAACGCTGACCTCAACAAGCGAAAGTCTTGGTGCCTGGAGAAGGATAAGTTCCTCATCATCGACTGCTGGGCGAACTTCGACTTCTTCAAGCTCAAACCCAAGGGCAAGGAGCCGGGCCAGCAGCTTCCGATGCCCGTGAAGCTGTTTCGCACCCGGTTGGACGCGCTGGAAGCTGCCCTCGCCGCTGATGCTGGCGATGTGGTCGCCACGGTGAAGGACGACCTTCGTGCCGACCTCGACACGCTGCCGTCGAACAACGTCATCGTGTCTGAGGCTCAGATCCACATCGACGCTCTCCACGACGACAACTACTGGCAGAACCTCACGGCGAAAGACCTCGGACATCTCCGCTCCATCATCTCCCCTGTGCTTCGCGCACGGTCGGCGGCCGACTCCAAGGGCATGAGATTCGAGATTCACTGCGTCGAGGCAACAGCGGCGCTCGTGGCTGCGAACGAGAGCGCCCTCGAAGCGGCACAGGTGAGCATCATTGAGCAGGTGGCGGAGCTACCGCTGACGGTCAACGTCGTCGCCGAGCACAGAGACTTGATCGAGGCGATCCAGACGAAGCATTGGTGGGTCACTGTCACAGACGAAAAGCTGCGAGAGGCCAGCGCCACGCTGACGCCACTGATGAAGAAGCGGCAGCCAAACACGACTGGGATGGTCCACTTGGACATCGCCGACCTCACCCTCATCAAGGAGGTCGTTGAGTTCGGCCCCGAGCATGAGCGTCTGAGCACGACCGCCTACCGTGAGAGGGTCGAAGCCTTCGTCCTCGACCTCGTGGAATCGAACCCTGTGCTTCAGAAACTCCAACAGGGACACGACTTCACCACCGCTGAGGTCATGAGTTTCGCCGACCTTCTCGCAGGCTAAGACCCCTACGTCACCGAGGACTTGCTGAAGAAGGTCTACGACCACAAGACGGCCCGGTTCGTGCGCTTTATGAAGCACATCTTGGGCCTTGAGACCCTTGCCCCGTGGGGAGAGACGGTGACCTCGGCGTTCGAGGACTTCATCGCCGAGCACAACACCTTCTCGGCCATGCAGATCCGGTTCCTTCAGACGCTGAAGACGTTCGTGCTTCAGACAGGCCGGGCGAGCAAGACAGACCTCATCGAGGCACCCTTCACCCAGATCCACCCCGACGGGATCAGGGGTGTCTTCCAGCCTCGTGAAATCAGGGAAATCCTCGCCTTCACTGAGAAGCTGGTCGCCTGACCAAGCACGCCACTCCAAGGACTACCACTCGAATGCTGACCTCTGTATTACGCTCCAAGATCGACTCCCTCTGGGACAAGTTCTGGTCGGGCGGCATCGCCAACCCGCTGACGGCGATGGAACAAATCTCCTACCTGCTCTTCATTCGCAGGCTCGACGCCACTGACCGCAAACGGGTCGATGACGCTGAGTGGGCCGACCTGAAGTACGACTCCCTGTTCGAGGGGAAGTACAAGCGAATCGACGGGACGGAGCACGACAAGGAGGAACTCCGGTGGAGCGACTTCAAGCACCTCACGGCCGACGACATGCTCATCCATGTCCGTGACCGGGTGTTCCCCTTCATCAAGGGCATCGGCGGTGAGGAGGCGAACTTCACCCGGCACATGAAGGACGCCGTATTCCTCATCCCCAAGCCCTCCCTGCTGGTTGAGGCCGTGAGCATCCTCGACGAGATTTACGAGGAGATTGAGCGAGAGCGGCAGGAAGATGGGCAGACCTTCCACGACACGCAGGGCGACCTGTACGAGCATCTCCTCTCCGAAATCAGTTCGGCCGGGAAAAACGGCCAGTTCAGGACACCGAGACACATCATCCAGATGATGTGCGCCCTCGTGAACCCGAAGCTCGGTGATGTCATCTGCGACCCCGCGTGTGGGACGGGCGGCTTCCTGCTCGGTGCCTACCAGCACATTCTCACGCAGCACACGAGCGAGGGCCTGCGGACCGTGGACGACAACGGCCTTGAGCGTGGCTTGGTGGGCGACGAACTGACCGATGAGCGGCACTGGGAAGTGCTAAGGGAGAAGACCTTCCACGGATTCGACTTCGACGCCACGATGGTCCGTATCGGGCTGATGAACCTGATGTTGCACAACATCGACACGCCGAACCTCGACCGAAAGGACACCCTTTCCAAGAAGTACGACGAGGCGGCGGTCTTCGACGTGGTGCTGGCGAACCCCCCATTCAAGGGGAGCATCGACAAGGGTGACATCCACGAGGACTTGAAGCTCGGGACGACGAAGACGGAGCTTCTCTTCGTCAACCGCATCATCAACCTCCTCCGCATCGGCGGCAGGGCCGGTGTCATCGTTCCTGACGGCGTGCTCTTCGGGTCGAGCAACGCACACCAGAAGCTCAGGAAGATGTTGGTCGACGACTGTGAGCTTCAAGGGGTCGTGTCGTTGCCGTCCGGCGTCTTCAAGCCCTACGCAGGGGTGAGCACGGCCATCCTGCTCTTCGTGAAGGGGGGCGAGACGGAGAACGTCTGGTTCTACGACATGACAGCGGATGGCTACTCGCTGGACGACAAGCGAGCCAAGGTGAAGGACAACGACATCCCCGACATCGTGAAGCAGTGGAAAGACCGAGACGCCTCGAAGGAGCCGGACAGGAAGGCGAAGTCGTTCTTCGTGCCGAGGAAGGAGATCGAGGACAACAAGCACGACCTTTCCATCAACCGCTACAAAGAGATCGTCTACGAGGAGGTTGAGTACGACCCGCCGAAGGTCATCTTGAAGAAGCTGCGGGACTTGGAAACGGACATCAGGAAAGACCTCGACGCTTTGGAGGCCCTGCTGTGAGTGATACGCCTACAACACTTGGCAGACATATCGAGATCGTGTCCGGCTTTGCCTTCAAGTCAAAGCAGTTTGGTTCCGACGGCGAGCTTCCCATCATCAGAATCAGAGATGTGAAGCGTGGCTTCTCCACCACACGCTACACGGGAGACTTCAAGCCCAAGTTCTTGGTCAACGATGGGGATCTGCTCGTCGGCATGGACGGTGAATTCAACGCCGCCGTGTGGAGGGGCGGGAGAAGTCTGCTGAACCAGCGAGTGTGTCGCATCTACCCGACTGAAGGGCTCAACTTCGACTACCTCAAGCACCTACTGCCTGCCGAGTTGAAGCAGATTGAAGATCGCACGGCATTCGTCACCGTTAAGCACCTGTCAGCCAAGCAAATTCGGAATATCCCCGTCACCCTCCCACCCCTCCCCGAGCAACGACGCATCGCCGACATCTTGGACAAGGCCGACGGCATCCGCAGGAAGAGGCAGGAGGCGTTGAAGCTGACCGACGAGTTCCTCCGGTCGGCGTTCTTGGAGATGTTCGGCGACCCGGTGACGAACCCGAAGGGGTGGCCGGTGGTGAAGTTGGGTGAGGTCTGCAAGCGGGTGACTGATGGAACCCACCAAACACCAGAATGGTCGCCCGAAGGCGTCCCATTCCTGTTCATCAGCAACATCGTCAACGGTGAAATAGACTTCGGGGCAAGGAAGTTCATCACCGAACAGTCTTGGACTGCCTTGACCGCCAGATGCCCTATCGAAGTCAACGACATCCTCTACACCACGGTCGGAAGCTACGGCAACGCCGCCCTCGTCCGCGCCGAACGCCGATTCTGCTTTCAGAGGCACATCGCCCACATCAAGCCTGACCCACACAAGATCCACCCGGAGTTCTTGCTGGGACAGATGCAATCGGATGGCGTTAGGCGTCAGGCCGACAGACAAGCGAGAGGGGTTGCTCAGAAGACGCTCAATCTGCGTGAGTTGAAGAAATTCTCAATCCTGCTGCCACCATCGACGCTTCAACATGAATACGTTGCGTTGCGAAGACGAGTCGAAGGGTGTCGCCAACGACATCGTGAGGCGAGCACCCAATCCGCCGAACTCTTCGATTCTCTCGTTCAGCGGGCCTTTCGAGGAGAACTGTAGCCAGCCATGTCTCTCACCACCCGGCAACTTCTCATCGAGGTTGAGCGCATGAAGCTCGGCCTGACGGCGCAGGCTACTGGCGGCCATCTTGACGGAGCAGAGTATCAACGACTGCGGCGACTGTTCCGAACCAACCCGTGGCTCAAGAGCCGTGTGCCACGATTCGTGGAGACGTGTCGTACGACAGACGAGTTCTGGTCCTACATCAAGCCGAAGTTCGAGACGTATCAGGAACGGCGAGACTACCTGTCCGGCAGCTTCAACCCCATCCTCGATGCGCTCGAACTCCGAGACATCGAGGCCGCCAAACTCGTGGACGTAGATTTGGAGTTGATGTCTTCCGACCCTCTGACGCATGACTACATCACCGAGCAGATCAGCAAGTGCAGAGACAAGATGGACGGCGACGACTACGACGGGGCCATCACCAACGCCAGAACCCTGCTTGAAGCCGTACTGCGAGAGCTTGAAGGCCGCCTCAGCGACGAAACACACAAGCCTGATGGCGAGCTGCAACGCCAGTACAAGCGGGTCACCAAGCTCCTCAACCTCGACCACAAGAAGAAGGGGTTGGACGGTCCGTTCGTCGAGATCCTCAGAGGCTTCGTCAGCGTCGTGAATGGTCTGGCAGCCCTGCGGAACACGGCCAGCGATGCACATGCGAGGAGCTACAGCCCGGACGAGCACCATGCCCGCCTTGCGGTGAACAGTTCCAAGACCATCGTGACGTTCCTCTTCCAGACCTACGAGTATCAGCGGGAGAAGGGGTTGTTGGTGAACGAGGGCGGCACCACCGGGGAGCCGTGAAGTTGAGGCCGTCACCAGGGGCGAGCAGCGCCGAAGGTCTGTGCCCAAGAAGCATTGAATGTCCCCAGTACCTGGAGAGCAACATGAGTAGCGAAACACTGCACCATCGGGCGAGCGAAGCACATGAAGCCATCGAGCGGCTGCTGACCGCGGCTCGTGAGCATCACCACCGGGAGATCAATGAAGTCATGGAGGAGATGCGGCGTCTTCGAGCGGCCCAGGAGTGGTTTGATGTTCTCGCCGGGTACGTTTTGGATTCCACGGATCTCGACCTCATCGCGACCATCACAGTCAGCCTTCATCGCCGCGACAACCCCAGCCAAATTGAAGTTGCGCCCTTTGTGGACAAGACCCAGGACGCCATCAGGAAAGACCTGTTGACGCTCAACACCCTTGAATACATCTACAACTCAATGGGCTCCGATTCCGTATTTGATTCGGATTTGATCGCGGCTGCCGCGGCCCGCGCCTGCGTCCGTGAGCGCCAGCTGCCGCAAGGTGAGTTCCTGGAAGAGGCCGCGGACTGGTCTGTTCTGACGCAGCAAGAAGCCCGGGTGCTGTTGGACCTGACCCTCGAGCCGCTCACCCTCTCTGCTCAACACTTCGGCGGCTTGTTCGCCACGCCTATCGAATCTCTGAGCAACGTGGCGAGCAGACTCCTTTATGAAATCGCACCCATAGCCATCCCAGATCCGCTGGCGCGGCTGGAGCTGATTTGTTCGGCCTTGTCTGACGATAACTACATCTACCCGCATAACCCGATCGTCGAGCCCGTTGTTGATGCCGTGAGCACCATGTGTACGTCGCTCGACCTAGAAGATTGGGCGGTGGCGAATCGCGCGACCGATGCCCTTGAGGCCCTCGGGTCGGTGTACATGGAGGGCTCCCTCGGCGCGCGAGTCGAGGAAGTGCGTAGAGCCGCTGGGCGTGGTGAGGAAGACGAAGCCTAAACTACCCCCCTGGCGCGGCGATGTAGGGCGGGCAGAACTTCGACCCCTCCCGGGTGAAAGTGTGTGCCGTAGGAGTAGGGTTCAGCCTCGACGAGGCCCTCACAAACTAGCGCCGCAATGGCCGGGTTCATCCGCCTTGGCGTCCAGCCGAGTTCGTTTGCGAGCGTCTCCACCAGTATGTGGCCGTCGTGCATAGGCGTTGCAGCAAGCAGAGCGACCAGCGCCTTCGCGTCCGCCGCCGGGCCGGGGAACCGGTTAGGTAGATGCTCGTCCACGGCGATGAAGAGTTCGTCTCTCGGAAAGACCTCGTGGAACCCGCCAATCGAGCTGTGCCCATCTGTAGTGCCGATCATGTTCAGGTCGATCAGTTCGTGGATAGCGCGGCACAGTTGGTCATCGTCCACGTCCAGCGTGACGAGTAGGTGCGCGGTCTCGACGGTGGGGTCATGCTCACAGCCGTGCTTGCTGTGTTCGGCGAGGTAGACGGCGACCTGTGTTGCGTCGCTGGAGAGCGTGATGCCGCTGTCGGGCTCATGCTGGGCATTGTTCAGGGCGGTCAGACTAGCCTCGTGGCCATCCAACCTGTGGATGTGGTCCACGTGGTATCGCGCATTCGCCTGCCGGAATTCGCGCGTTGCCTGCGCGGCGAGAGCGGCGACGGCGATGGGGCCGATGTACGGAACCGCCGCGATGGCAGCGTCCTTCACGGCGGCGAGCAGCGGGGAGGCCGTGTCGTGGCCCTCGACCACCAGCACCTTTCGTGCATCGGCGTCGTCGATTTCGCTAGGTTCATCGGCCATAGTGTTCACCCTCGTGCACCAAAGAAGGATCTGTGCACCGACGTGTCCAGGGGGTTGGGGCCGTCTAGATCTGAGGCGATAGGATGGGTGCCTCGGCACAACCGTGCACACGCTGATGGTGTGCCGCTTGGGACGGAGCTGAGCGATAGCTCACGGGGGTTCGCGCTTGCTGTGGCTGGCTGGAGGCACCGATAATAGTCAATTACCGGTCCTATTTGGAACGTTTTTGGACGCCCCACGAGCGTTTCGTCGTGAGGTTGCGAGGAACGCTCCTCTCGCCGACGCGAGGTTCATGGGCCATAGCTCCGTCGCTGTTCAACATCCACGCCGAACGATCTGCATGACGTGCTGGTGACGACGCGCGGCGATGATAGCCTGACGACAACTGACCGAGGCCGCCGTTACGGTTCGACCGTCCACCGACCCGACACTCTCAAGGTGCTAGAGTAGGATCATGACTAGCAGGGACCAATTCCAGCTTGAGTTCGACTTCGAGGTCGCCTCGAAAGTTGTGAGTCCCGACCGGTCGCCAAACTGGCTAAACGAAGCAGTGGCTTCGTACGAGAGCGGGCGTACCGCGTCCGAAGTGGCGCAGTCGATCGGCGTGTCCGACTATCTGGTTCTGAAGTGGCTTAGACGAGAAGGAACGCAGATTCGTGGCGGCGGCGGACGGAGACACCCCCCTGATCTCAGACAGCAGCTCGTTGACAAGTACAAGTCAGGTCGATCCATGCGGTCAATCTCGCTGGAGACCGGCATCCGCGACGTGACCATCAGGAGCTGGCTCGACGCCTCCGGTGTGCCGTTGCGCCCGCGCTCCAGTGAGATCAGCGCGATTGTGACATGGTCGGTAGACACCGTTGCAGCGTGGGCACATGACCATCAGGCCGGGATTTCAATCACGGCTATCGCGGCGACCCACAAAACGACGAAAAGCACCGTCTCCAAGTTGCTGCGACACCATGGGCACAAGGTTCGTCGCGCAGGTGCGCCTGCAAAGACGCCCATCCCTCCCAAGGCAGAGTTGGCGGCAAACTATGAGGAAAGCGGCTCGATGGAGAAGATTGCTTCTGAGCACAGCGTGTCTGTCTGGGTGGTTCAGAGGTGGATGCGTGAGTATGGCCTTGAAGTCGGAGGCAGAGGAAGCGCGCCAGTCACGAATGAGGAGTTTTTCGCGGAGCGGACGCCCGACCGGCCAAAGGACGGCTGCTGGTTGTGGCACGGAAGTCTGACCCCTCCTGGCTACGGCAAGGCCATGTGGCGGGAGGAAGGGCAGACCAGCGTAATGGGAGCGCACAAGATGGCCCATCTCCTCTATTGCGGCGCTGTTCCTGACGGCATGGTCGTGCGCCATCTTTGCCATCGACGGCGGTGTTGTCGTCCCGACCATTTGGAGGTAGGAACTCACCAGGACAACGCCGACGACCGAGTGAACGCGGGTCGTGAAGCCAAGCACCGGAATCGAAATGCTCGGCGAGATCAACACCGCGACAACGAATCTCGCCTGAAATCGCGCATCGAGAAGGATGATGAGACAGATTGCTGGAATTGGAGGGGAGGGGGGAAGGCAACCGGGTACGGTGTCATGGTTTGGAACCCTCGGCGGCAAGGGGAGCCACGCTCAATCACAACCCATCGCGCCGCCTACCTGCTGTACCGGGGCGAGATACCAGAGGGCGAGCTGGTTCGTCACCTCTGCAACAATAAGGCGTGCTGCAACCCCGACCACTTGGAGCTTGGCTCTGTGGCCGACAATGTTCAGGACGAGGTCGATGCTGGGCGCACCCGCAAAGGCGTCGACCACCATCGAACCACGCTCGTCGGCGCTGAGGTCGTCCGCATGAGAGAGCTCCGAGCAACCGGATGGCTTCACCGGGATTTGGCTGCGGAGTTCGGCGTGTCGATGGGTGCAGTTGCCGCGATCACCACTGGACGAACCTGGGCGCACGTTGGCGGCCCGATCACTGCCCCGGCCACCGGCACCGGGTCGGGGAATCCGACGGCACGCCTCACAGAAGACAAAGTGCGACGTATCAGGAGCGAAGTTGAGTCGAAATCTGCGACTCATCAAGCACTTGCCGACGAGTTTGGAGTGACCGCCGGAACCATCGCACACATAGTGCATCGACGGACGTGGAGGGACGTCGAGTAGAAATCGTCGCAATGTCATGCTCGACAGAGTTGGGTGCCGTGTTTCAGGACGTTGACTGTCAGCGCGTCTAGCGAGTTTGATGTGATGGCCGTAGCAAGCCACAAGCAGAAATTGAGTTCCGAAAACAAAGTAAAGTGATTCCAGCAACATCCGCCGTCACGTCGGAATTATGGGGCCCTCAACACCCCGGAATCACTCGCTGGGACCCGCTTTCGACTCCCGGCGTCTCCACCATTATTTTGAAGTTGTGGTATGAATGCGGGCGGTTACGTTGGTGACCGCCCGCGTTCTAATCACGCTCTGATCACGCCCCGATCACGCTGTGATCACACCAGCTACGGGCGGCGTCGTTTCGGGCGCGGTCCTGCCGACCAACCATCCCGCCCGCGCCGACCAGATTCTCGATGCCCTGAGAAAGACCACGGCCTCGTGGAAATCGATGCTGGCGTGCTTTGTCGCTGGTCCCGAAGTGCAGTTGACGCCAGACAGGCAGGGTCATCCTGACGTGCAGTCGTGCAGTCATCGGACGCTTCAATCCACGTCAATCCCGAGCGATCATGCCTCGCTCTGCGCTGCCTCGATCGTCGCTAGACGGTCACGCAGCGCGATCAAGTGAGGGAGCGCGTTGGGGAGCGCCACAAGCCCGACAGACGCCAAGACATCCGGATCGATGTCGAAATAGGCGTGCGCCAGCACGTCGCGCATTCCTGCCGCTTGCCGCCAAGGGAACTCGGGCGCGAGGGTCTGCACGTCTGGAGGCACATGCTTCGCGGCCTCACCAAGGATCTCGATCGCACGCTCAAGCTTGTAGCGCGTAGCGATGTCGTCCACGAGGGCGTCGCCGCCGCCGGCTGGTGTCCAAGCGACAATCAGCTCTGCGGCTGCGATCATGTCCGCAAGACGGCGACTCGCATCACGCGACACGAAGCCGTTCTCCCGCCACGGCAGCCGCGGCCCCGGGTTTCATGGCTAAGCTTCGCGTGGTCACGAGGTCCACGCGCCGACCAAGCCACGCCTCCAGCGCGAGTTGTAGGTTCATGTAGCCCAAGAAGGTGGGTTGATCGGAGAACTCGACGAGGAGGTCCACGTCGCTCGATGGCTTGGCCTCGTCGCGGGTGGTAGAGCCGAACAGCTCAAGCGACGCGACTCCCATCGCGCGCAGGTCATCGCGGTGTTGCGTCAAGATGGCGATGGTTGTTTCGCGCTTCACCGTGGCTCCCTATGACTTCGGCATGCTGCTCATATGTAAGGATAGCAAACGCCCTGGGGCAAGAACAGGCGCTGGAAAGCTGCGGTGTCAGACACGTATCCTTGACCCTTTCCACCCAAGCGCCGCGCTATTCGCCTGCGCACCGCGGTGACGCGCGCGTCAGCAGCAGCCCGACGACCGACCAGCGCTGGCGGCGACCGCGGCAGGGGTCGGTTGTCCATAAGGGTCGAGCCCTGCAGCCGCACGGTGCTTCTTCCAGCTCCGATCGAGCACCTTGAACTCGGACTCGGTGACGACTTCAAGCTTCTTGAGGGCGAACAGCGCCGATCGCACGGAGACGCCGGGGATGTCAGAGCGAGAGACCTCGCCGCACCCCGGACACCGCATCTGCGGCGGCCGGATCCCTCGCTCCTGCCGGATGGTTCGGCGCTTGGCGGACACGAGCTGACAGAAATCTGCGAGCTCTGCCCACGTCATCGTGGGCGTCCACGCCGCGCTGAGGTCCGCGAGCATCTCAGGAAACCAGACCCTTTGAGCGTCACCAGGAGGCATTGAATTCAGCTCCAATCATTGCACCCTCAAGATGCCATAGTTGCCTCTCCGCGCCAGCCTCCGACCAGAACGAACTCCGCTCCGGCCGCGTTCAGCGCCACAAGAAGGTCCTGGTAATCGTCGGGAAGGCTCAGGTCAGCCATCAAGGACGTCCGACGCCGAGATCGATCACTTCTCCAGGCCACTGTGACCTGTCGCTCGGCCCCGCTTCGACGCCCGGAGTCCACTGCCAAACCCGACGGTTAAGGGCAACGAACGCCTGTAAGCGCGCCGCAATGTCCAGCTCAGCGTACAAAGGGGCAGCGTGACCGCCAAGCTCCACCACGGTCGCGGTCCACGTCGCGGTCCACGTCGCTCGGCGTTCAGCCGCTCGCTGTTCCGTTGTGCGCCTGGGGCTTGCGGTGCTCATTCGGGGCTCCCTGGTCGCCGGGCCATCGCGACTGGCGCCGCCTCATCTGTCTGTAGATTCTACCAGCTACGGCAGGCGACCGACAGCCAATCCGGGTAGCTTCACAGCCGTCGCCGCATCAACCTAGACGCCTCCGAGCCGCTGCGTGTGCACGAAAATCCACCCTTCGGTCGACCGAACCGTCGATTTTCGTGCCATGCTACCCTCATTCCACCCCACGTTGACCTCACCCAAAGGACCCCCATGCCCCAACAACACCTCACCACCACCACCCCATTCGAAGACATCCTCGACGAGCTCGAAGCCCTAGCCCGCGAACACCTCCTCTTCTACCGCGTCCAGGTCGGCAACATCCTCCTACAGCACTTCTGGGGCGGAGACGCCCACGCCTTCAGCAGCTCGGACCCCACCAAAGAGGCCCGCTTCGAGCTGTTCTTCACCAAGTGCGGCGAGAGCCTTTCGCGCTACGGCCTCTCCAAGCGCCAGGCCCGCGACAGCATCCGCGCCGCCATTGTGGTGCGGACCCTGCCGCCTGCGATCGCCGAACGCCTCTTCCTCACCCAGGTGCTCCTGCTCTCGCGGCTGCATGATCCCACCGCCCGGGCGCGGGTCGCCGACGCCGCTATCGCCAGTGATTGGTCGGTGCAGCAGCTGCAAGACGCGGTGATGGCGGTCAGGGCGGGGCTGCCGCTGGACGCGGACCCCGAGGCGCCTGGTGTGCAGGTGCCCAAGGATGAGAGCGCCGCGCCGACGCCGGTTCCGGGGCGCCTAGTGACGCGCGTGGAGAAGCTGGCGGCTGAGGTACAGAATTGGACGGCGCAGTGGGCGCGTGTCGATGGCGGCAAGCTGCGGAAGGTGCAGCGTCAGCGCTTGGTCGCGGCGGTGGAGCTGCTGGAGGCGCAGGCGGCGGCGCTTCGGCGGGGGCTGGATGGGTAGGTGATAGGCCGCCAACTCGGGCTGGGGCGCGCGCCCCGCGCTCACCCCGCCCACGCACTTGACCAGGGTCTCGGGATTACTCAGTGTATGGGCCGAGACGTCAGCTGTTGTGCGAAACAGCCGCGCCCGATGTCCCATGGAGCCCAATCATGCGTACTGCGAGCCGATACCTTCCGATGCTGATCATTGTGGCGATGTCGACCGTCGCTTGCGGCGAAGACACCTCGACTGAAGGGCCGACCATCACAAGCTCGAACGCCGACGCCGCGGGTCAACTCGACGGCGCCGCTGTGGGCGACGGTAGCGCCGCGGGCGACGGCAGCGTGGCGGGCGACGGTGGCGAGGCGGACGCCGGCACAACCAACGCGGACGCGACCACGATCCCACAAGATACCGCTGTGGCTGCGGACACGGCGGCGCCGGAAGACACGGCGACACCCGCGGACACGGCGGCGCCCAACGACACGGCATCATCTGCGGACACGGCGGCGCCCAACGACACGAACGAAGTCGGCGATACAGCGGCTCCCCAGGACGCTGCATCGACCGACGACACGACCCAAACGCCCGACGCCGGTGCGCCGCCCTGCGTCGATGATAAGGGTTGTTATGACGGCAACCCATGCACCGTCAACACGTGCGACAAGGCGCTCGGATGCACCACGAAGGCCATGCAAGACGGCGTGAAGTGTGACGACGGCGGCAGCAATAAGTGCGTCATTGGCGGCGTCTGCAAAGGCGACGGCGCGGGCAGCAGCACCTGCGATGGCGGCAAGCAGATCGCGTGCGATGACGACAACCCCTGCACAGCTGATACGTGCAATCCAGCGACCGGGTTGTGTGAGTTCAGCAGCAACACGGCGGCCTGCGACGATGGCGACGCCTGCACGGCCAACGACGCCTGCAAGAACGGGACATGCAGCGGCGTCGCCAAGAGCTGTGACGATAAGAACGGCTGCACGACCGACAGTTGTAATAGCAAGTCAGGCGACTGCGCGCACGCCAACAACACCGGCGCCTGCGACGACAACAACGCGTGCACCGCCAACGACGCGTGCGCGGCCGGCAAGTGCGCCGGCGGGCCGAAGACGTGCGACGACGGCGACGTGTGCACCACCGACAGCTGCGACGAGAAGGCGGGCTGCCAGACGAAGATCGCGATTGGTGCGCCATGCGCTGATGACGCCAAGTGTCTGAAGGGCACCTGCGGCAAGGGCGCTGACGGCAAGGTGACCTGCGCTGTGGGTGTGATCAAGGGCTGCGACGACAACAACGCCTGCACAATCGACACCTGCACGGCGGATAAGGGCTGCCAATATGACCCCGCAAAGGATGGCACCAAGTGCGGCGACGGCGATAAGTGTGTCGACGCAGCTGTGTGCGGCAAGGGCAGCTGCCAACCCGGCAAGAAGCTCGACTGCGCCGATAGCAACCCGTGCACCGACGACGCCTGTGACCCAAAGATCGGCTGCAGCTGGTCGGCGAACACCGCCGCTTGCGACGATGGCAACAAATGCACCGCCGGTAGCGCCTGCAGCAACGGCCAGTGCGCCGCGGGCAAGCCTGTCGACGCAGAGGCCGTGTGCGGCGACAAGAACCCATGCACCGCCGCGACCTGCGACCCGACCAAGGGCTGCACCAACGTGGCGAAGGTCGTGACGGTGAAGTGCGACGGCACGGTCGCGGAGGGCAGCTGCTACAAGGCGATCAAGCAGACCGGCAACTGGACGGCCGCCGAGAAGGGTTGCGTGGCCTGGGGCGGGCACTTGGTCAGCATCGCCTCGGCGCAGGAGAACACCCGGGTTCGGCAGCTGGCGAACAGCGGCTGCGGCAACGGTTGGACCACCTTCATCGGCCTCACCGACGCCGCGAAGGAAGGGGTGTGGGTGTGGACGGACGGCACGGCCTATACGTACAAAAACTGGGCAACCAACCAGCCGAGCAACTCGGGCAACAACGAGGACTTCGTGGCTCTGGATAACACCGGCACTTGGAACGACGTGAACACGCAGAACACGGGCTGCTATGTCTGCGAAAAGCCCGTAACCACGGCCCCGCCGTGCGACGACGGCAGCGCTTGCACCAAGGGCGAGACCTGCGCTGGCGGCAAATGCCAAGGTGGCACGACGAACGGCTGTGACGACGGCAAGCCGTGCACGAAAGACGCCTGCGACCCGAAGACCGGCGGCTGCTCCTGGAGCTCGCTCAGCGGCACCTGCGATGACGGCAATAAGTGCACCGGCGACGGCGTGTGCAAGACGGGCACATGCCAGGTCGGCGCGGCGAAGAGCTGCGATGACAAGAACACCTGCACCATCGACAGCTGCGACGCCAAAACGGGCGCTTGCGTGAACAACGGCGCGGGCAACGCCGGCAAAGCGTGTGACGACGGCAGCAAGTGCACCAGCGACACCAAGTGCACAACGGCCGGCAAGTGCGCGGGCAAGGTGGTTGTCTGCGATGACGCCAACGCGTGCACGCTCAACAACTGCGACCCAGGCACGGGCAAATGCACCTTCTCCGCGAACAACGGCGCCACGTGTGACGTGGGCCCGTGCACGACTGGGGACGCTTGTAAGAACGGCCAATGTCTCGCTGGTCCGGGTAAAGGCTGTGATGACGGCAACAGCTGCACGCTCGACACCTGCGACGGCAAGACCGGCAAGTGCGCGTTCAACAACGGCAACGAGAATGGAGCGTGCGAGGACGGCAAAGCCTGCACGACTGGCGACACCTGCAAGGCCGGTACCTGCACGCCGAGCAAGGATAACTGCACCATCGCGAGCACCAACTTTGACTGCACGAGCCAAAATACGAACAAGGGCTGGACCCTGGAGGGGAGCAACACGGGCAGCGTGCGTTGGCGCTTCGACAACAGCCCGGGTGTCAGCGGCATGAGCTGCACGCTCAACTTCAACGACGACAACGACTATAGCCCGAACCAAAACTACGAGGCGGCGACAAACCCGTCGACACATCGCCGCGCTCGCTCGCCGTACTACGACGTGACAAAGGTGAAGGGCTCCGTCGAAGTGTCATTCGATTTCTACCGCGATATGGACCTGACCAGCGACCGTGTGCTGCTGTACGTCTACCGCAACACCGACACCAATTGGGCTAGTCCGCGCGACGTCATCGAGCTGCCGAGGACTGGCTGCGACGGCCCGGGCACGACGTGCATGAAGAAGATCTTCAAGGGCTACAAGGTGTACCCAAAGGGCGTGGCCGGCTCAACGTTCCGGTTCTATGTGACGGTGACGGGCTCTGGCAGCGGCAAGGGCTTCTACATGGACAATGTAAAAATAAGACAGGGCCCGGAGACCCCCGAGGTGTGCAACGACGGTAAGGACAACGACGGCGACGGCGCGACCGATTGCAAAGACACGGAGTGCACAGGCACCAGCGCCTGCATCGAGGCCTGCGGTGACGGCAAAGACAACGACGGCGACGACCAGGTCGACTGCGATGACAGCGATTGTTCGAACGACCTCGCCTGCGTCAAACCCATCTGGTCGCAGAGCTTTGACTGCACCAAGGCACACGGCTGGAGCCTCGTGAATCGCACGGGTTGGAGCACCAAATGGGCCGTGGACCAGACACCGACCGTCGCCGCGCTCCAGTCGTACGGTTGCACGATGAACCTGAATAATGGCAAGAACTACTGCCAGAACCAGACCCAACAAGGGAGCCAGATTCGCTGCGCCGGGCTGACTGCGCCTTACAATGGATCGAGCTGGTACATGAGCGCGCTCAGCCCCTGGATCGACGGCACAAAGATTAACAAGAACGTTGTGCTGCGCTTCGACACCTACCTGGACATCGACACGGCGGATTCAGCGCGGGTGCGCGTCTACGTCGAGGGCAGCAACGACTACGTCCACGAGTTCTACATCCCAGAGACGGGGTGCAACGGCACGTGCATCAAGAAGCTACAGAAGGACGTCGCGTTCACGTTGACGGCGGTGAAGCAGAAGAAGTTCCGGCTCCGCTTCGCGTATGTCGGTCAGGCGTCGGGGACGACCGAGTTTTATAATCAGGGCGCTGGCTTCTTCTTCGACAATGTGCGGGTTTACGCGCCGTAGCCTAGCTGCGGGTCGAGGGTCAGGTATTTCCAGTTCACACTTCTTAAAGTATGAACTGGAAATACCTGACCCTCAGTACTCTGGCGCTGGTCGCCCGGATCGACGGCGACGTGGTGCTTCTGGCCATCGACGCGACGACCGGAGAGCTACGCCACCGCACAGCGCTCAACTGAACAAACCGTGGCCAAACCACTTGCGCCGGGACCATCAATAACCACTCCAAACAACAAATTAAATCACATTTCCTATGTTGAAATCTTCTACATAACCCGAATCCTCCACAAGATTACCGGCTCACGACCGGCCAACGGCTAGATGCCAAAATCATGCTAAGACACTAAATATAAACGAACAGCATAACCTCGTAGCATCTGCGGCACACATTTTGCTCTCCAACACTGCGGTTTACGAACAGTTCCAGGGGGCTCTTATGCAGCGACAATCAACGACTTCACCGCAACCGTCCGCCCTCGTCATCCGGTGGCGCTGGTTCACCATTTTTGCGCTCACCGCGGCCTTTCTATCAGCGTGTACGCAAGATAACGGCATGGCCGCGGCTGACGCTGACCCACCCAACGACACCGCTGTGCAGCTCGACGTCGTCGACAGCGGCGCAGCCGATGGCGCCACGGCCGACAGCGGCGCGGCGGACGACGGCGGTGCGCTGCCTGACGTCACCGATACCGTCTCCGCGGCATGCACTGTCCTGACTGCGGCGAAGAAAGAGGCGAGCGCAGATGCCGTCGATTGCGGCAGCGCGCAGAAAAACAGGGCCGATGCAAAACAGGTGTACGCCTGCGCCGCCGCCGCGCTTCTCGCTGGCAAGCCCTTCATTGCCCACTTCGTCTCGTATGGCATCGATTCGGAGCTTGAGGACGCCATCGTTGGGATGAAAGACGGCGCCGTGATCACCTTCGCGTTTGACTCTTACCCCTATGGAAACAAGGCAGTCTATCGAACGCCCTGCTTGGGGCCGTACCTAGCGCAGCACAACGGGCTCGATACGATTTGGCTGGATAGACCGCAATTGCGGTAGGGACGACCCTTGACGAGCCGCCCCCCGCGC
>CALENB010000226.1 GCA_937910235.1 uncultured Myxococcales bacterium
CCCCGTCGTGGCCCCGTCGTGGACCCGTCGTGGACCCGTCGTGGACCCGTCGTGGACCTGGCCGTCGTTGCCGGAGAGCCGCACCCAATTCATGCGCTGGGTGCGCCGGAACGGCTCGGCGTTTTGGACCTGCTGGATGCTGCTGTTCGGTCGCTGATTTTTTCGTGGTGGACGAAACGATGACCAAGGCCCAATCCAGTGGCGGACGATTTCGCCCAACTCGCGGCGAAGGCCATCGGACGTCTCCGCCGCTGGTTCACGTCCGGCCGGCGCGGGTGTCGCGGTTGGCGCGGCCCGTGGACGGCGGGCTGCGCTACTTCGGTGTCGTACCGGGCTGCGCTACAGGGCGCGGTGCAGGCGGCGGTGCAGGCGACGCTGCCGCGGGGTGCGGTGGGCTGGCCGGTCGCGTGCCCATGGGAGGCGGGTTCCCAGGGCCCATCGGCAGCGGTCGACCAGGGCCCATCGGCGGCGGTCCGCCAGGGCCCATCGGCGGCGGTCCGCCAGGGCCCATCGGCGGCATCCCAGCGGCGCCGGGTCGTCCCATGGGTGGCTGGCGACTGGGTGCGGCCTTCTTACCAGTGAGGTCATCCAACCGCTTCTGCAGCATCGGCACCATCATCGTACTAATCGAGAAGATCCGCGTGTATTTTCCATTGACTAGCATGGCTCCGTACGGGTTGTTCTCCAGCAGTTTCGTCGATACCCGGAAGCCCAAGACGCGCCCGTCTGTGGTCTTCACCGACAGCGCATAGACGGGCGGCTCAAGCCCGACGTCGGCCGGTTTGTCGTCGACCTCTTCGTGATACGTCGCCTCTGCCAGGCTCTTGAGCCACGAGTCGACGAGGGCCGCCTTGATCTGCACCCCATTGGACGCCTTCCAGCCCGCACCATCGCGGAGGATGGCCACCGTCACTCCGGCCTTGTCGGTCGGGATGGTGACGGAGGCGATCGCGCTCAGCGGCGCCTGCAGCACGTGTTTGTCGGCGAAGTCCCGCGGCCGGCGGTGCAGGCGGCCAGCGTTCCAGGACGGCACCTTGAACACGTCCCCCGTCAGGAAGGCTGCGAAGCCATCCTCGCCCTTCTTGGCGGCCACCAACAACGTCCGCGTGACGGCAGGCTGCTTGCCATCGCCGGTCCACGTCAGCGTCAGCCGCGTCTTTGGTGGCACCAATCCGCTCTCCTCGCGCGATTTGGCCGATTGCCACTCGACGCGGATACCGTCCAGATCACCGAGGAAGTCGATGAGATTCTTTGGATCGAGCGACGTCGGTGAGGTCCAACCCGTCGCCGTTCTAGTTGCCGTGAAGCGCTCAGCGCCAGACGCGATCTCCACCGCGCTGGCCTCGGCGGCCTTCAGCCCGCTCAGCAGGCGCCGATCGCGCAGCTTGTCGCGATCCATGACGATTTGGTCACCCATCCAGCCGGCGACGCCGTAGATCTCAGTCGTGTGGCCCACGACCTGTACGAAGATGTCCTGCTCAACCCCCTTGGGATTGCGCAGCCCGATGATGATCTCGACCACCTTGTCGCCGTCGTACAGCTTGACCGAGACGGCCTGTTTCTTGTCATCGAGCCCCGTTTTTTCGGGCAGTTTGCCGTCCTTGAGGTCCACATAATCCGTGGCGCTCATGCGCTCCAGACTCTCGAGCCATGACCCGATCTCCTGTCCATCCGCCTTAAATCCGCTCGGCGAGGTGATTTGCCAATCCGCCTCCGCCTTGCGCACCTCGTCCCATTTCTTGGCCGAGGCGATCTTGACCAGCTGCGCCGCGGTGAGCTTGGGCCGCTCAAGCACGACCACGCCGCGACCCGGGCTGCGCGGGTTGTTGACCTCGACCCGGTGAATGCGTCCCGGGTTGATGCGGAGGATCTTGCGATCACGGATATCTTTCCACGGAGCGTCGAAGTTGGTGCGCAGATCGTGGCCAGAGATCTGGTAGATCACCCCCTCCACGTCTGGATTCATCACCCACGTGGACGAGCCGCCATCCTCCATATCGTGCTTGCTACCAATCACCAATTTGACGGTCTGATCCGGCGACGTCGCGACCACTCGGATCGCGTGCGCTGGGTCGAGGCCATACTCGTTGAGGTCCCTACCGGTCGTCTTGAACGCGTAGCTGCTGCGGAAACTGCGCGCTAGCAGCTGGTTATACATGCGCAGCCGATAGTTCTCGGCCCGCACCTTCATCGTCTTTTTGCCGCCCTCGAACGTGCGGCTCACCCACCAGACCTTGTCGGCAGCCTTCTTCTCGTTGGCGGTCGTCGGATCGAGCTCCACCACGTACGACTCGGGACCGGTCGGGCCCTCTTTGTCGATGGCGTAGCGGGTATAGGGGGACTCCTCGTCCCTATTGTAGATCTTGATGTCTTGCAGCGAGATCTCTTTCTTCAGGAACCCATTCACGACTAGCGGAGGGACCTCGCGTTCGACGTCGCGTTTCTGCCCCGACAGCGCCCACACCAGGACGAGCAGGGCGAAGACCACCAACATGACCACAGTTGACCGATTCATACTCGCTCCTAACGCCTCGCGATCTCTGAGGCGCAACGCCACCGCGATCCGCCGCGCGCGCTATCACCCAGGTTTGGTGCGCGATCAGCTCGTCTTGCCGGCGCCAGCTTCCCGAACGCTGCGCTCAAGCGCGGCCACCAACGCGCTCACGCGACGGCGGCGAAAGCGGAACCGCAAGAAGCCAAACAGCACCAGCAGCGCCGGCGCGCCCACAATGGCGATGATGCGCAGGTTGCGCGCATCACCCGCTTTGATCTCGGACAGCGGCCTGCGCGTGTCGCCCTTGCTCCGGATATCCGCCAGCGCTTCGTGGGCGACCGCCCAGTCCATCACGTTCGCAATGAAGCGCAGGTTGTCTTGGAGCAAATGGCTGACTTGGCCGATCTGAATCTGCCAGTTCTGGAAGTTCGCTTGCCAAATGCCGGCCTGCTTCATGCCTTGCACGCTGAACTTGGTGAGCGTGAGCGCGTTGAAGTTGCTGATCACGTCCTCACGCGTCAGCCCGCTGATCCCCAGGTTCGAAGCGACGATGATGATCTGGCCCGTGCCGGTGGATTTTTGCCGACGCTTGGCCAAGTCGCGGTCCGCGTCCGTCTCTTCCGCCTCTCCTGGCCGAGGAAATGGGCTCGGCGCGCGCTTGCTCTTGGGTCGTGGTGGAATCGCCTTACCCTCAAACGCTGACTTGAAGGGTCCACGGATCGAGACAGCGACGGTGTGAGGACCGTTGCCCGGCTGCGTGAGCGCCATCTTGTTGAGGCTGATGGGATCGACCGGGATGCTCGCGCCGTCTTTGACGAACGCGTCCGGCGCGGACTTGATCAGCTCGTGCACCTCGAAGCGTTTGTCGTTCTTCACGGTCGGATCGACGACCAAACTCGAGGTGTACGGCACCGAGACGCTCTGGATCGAGCGTGTCAGCGCGTGGCTGCGGTCAAAATCGCTAAACACCGGGATCAGCGCCGATGGGAAGTCACGCTGCGCCTGGAACTTCATCCCGTTGCGATTGACGAGCTCCATCACCCGCACCGTGTCGACGTGTTTCGCGTCGAGCACGAGGTCCCGATTCACGATGACACCGTAGCCTTTGAGGATCTCAGGCAAGTTCGTCTGTGTCGGCGCAATCCAGCTGGCCACGCTGATATCGCCGCCGATCTCACTGCTGGCCTTCATGTTGCTGATCGCGACGGTGTAGTTCTGGACCAGGAACGCCACAGGCCGGCCGCTTAGGACGAACTGGTCGAGCTGGTAGCGGTCGTAGTCCTCGATCTTGCCGCTGGGCGCATAGACGATGAGCGCCGACACCGAGTCTGGGATGGGCTTGTTCGCCGCCACCTTCATGATCGAGAAGCCTTGCTTCGTGAAGAGACCGTCGCCGACACGCTGATTGGTCTGGTCGATCGACTGCGCCATCTGGGCGGCCGTGTCCGCGATCTGCTTCATCATCGGATTCTTCTGAATCATCGCGATCAGCTGCGGGCTAAACAGCGGCTCCGACTCCTTGAATGGGCAGAACTCGCCGTGCCCGCAAAGAAAACCGATTCGGCGCTGACCGGGGCTATCGGTCAGGCTGGTGTGGCGCGTCTCGACCTCGGCCGACAAGTTCTCGCACAGCTTCAAGATCTGAGCCGCCGCGACCTCCGCTGGCACCTCTTTGCGCCCCTGGCCGCTCAGATAGCGCAGCAGCTCGTTGTAGACGTTCCAGAACTGCTTGGAGGATTGCAGCAAGCTGTCGACGAACTCATTGCGCCCCTTGAGCGTGCTCTCGCCTTGTCCGACGACTGGCCCGACCTTCTTGCAGATCGTCTCGTACTTCGCCCGGTTATCCTGCAGCGCCTTGAACGTCTTCTGGTTCGCGTCACCGCCCGACGTCGCCAGATCCAGCCCGCCCGTCGTTGCGCCCGCTTCGGCCGGTTTGGCGACGGCCTGGAGCGCCGTATTACACGCCTTTACGGCCTGATAGACGGTCTTGCCGCTCGTCAGCAGGTCCTTCATCAGCAGAGAGTTGTCGTACTTCTCCTTGAGCCGAAGGAGCCGCTTGGTGAGCTCAAACTCGAAGTAGCCGGGCTCGAGCGCCTTGGGCAGCACCTCCTGCACCGACTTGTAGTGCAGCGTCGCGCCCAGGGCGTAGCGCGCGAACTTGACGTGTTCGCCCTCCACTTTGGCCTCGGTTGACGAGAACATCTCCAGCTTCGCCGCCTCCGCCTGCTCTTCAATGGAGCCGCTGTTTGGATAGTCCTGGTCAGCGTAGACCAGCTGCAGCTTTCCGCCCGAAGCGTTGGCGTACTCTTCGAGCTTGTCGCGGAACGCACGATCGACACCTTTCAGCGTCTGTTTCGCGCCGAACTGGGTCGGGATGCTCTCGGGCAAGCTCTCGCTGATGTAGACGTGGATCGTCACGTTATCCAGCGCGGACGCAGCCTTGATCGACTCGGCGCTCAAGGTGTGCACCTGGTAGGTCGTCAGGTCGAGCCGCGCCGGCGTCTGCATCATCACTACGTTGACCATGATGGCCACACCGAGGGTGGCGCCAAGCATGATCAGCGCGTCCGTGCGGATGCGTGTGCGGGTCTTGCCCGTGGCGCCTGTGTTGTTCTTTTTCTCAGCCATGATCGCTAATGCTCCTCGCTATCTAGCCCGGAATTAAGGGGCTTCAGCGCCAGTTGCGCGACTTCAAGGTGTACGTCGATGCCGCCACGGCGACGGCGGTGACGCTGACGAAGTAGACGACGTTGCGGATGTCGATGACACCCTTGGCAAACGCGGCGAACTGCGTCTTGAACGTGAGCAGCCGCAGCGCCATAGGTGGACGATCAAACGCGACCTTGATGAGCGCGTCGGTCGCGGTCCAGAAGAAGACGCACAGCAACAGACCGAGAATGAACGCGACGATTTGGTTGTGGGTCCAGGTTGACGTCATCAGTCCGAGCGCGAGGAAGGTCGTGCCGATGAGGATGAGGCCAAGGTAGCCGCCGATGATGGCGCCGATGTCAGGTGATCCGACCGTCATCACCACGGCCGGAAAGACGAGCGTGAGCGCCAGGGTCACGAACAGAAACCCCATAGAACCGAGCAATTTTCCAAGAATGATGCGGCTGTCGCTGACGGGTAGGGTGACGAGCAGCTCCAACGTGCCGGAGTTCTTCTCTTCGGCGACGAGGCGCATCGTCACGGCTGGCAAGATGACGGCGAGGACCCACGGCGCCGCGTCGAAGAACGGTCGCAGCGTCGCTTGGCGTGCTTCGAAGTAGTCATCACCGCCGTCGATCCCGAAAAAGAACATCAACCCGGTGGCGACCAGGAAGACCGTCGCTGAGATGTACGCGATGGGCGAGTCGAATGTGGAGGCGAGCTCGCGCCGCGCGATGACCCAGATCTGCTTCATGACTCAGCTCCTGCTGCGGCGGCGTCTGCGCGCCAAATCGAAGGGAGGCTGGGCCCCACCGCGGCGAAAATACGGATAATCAGGCGTCTACGCCTCGGAGGTGATGCGCTGGAAGATCGTCTCGAGGTCGAGGCTGCGTCGCCGGAGCTCCACCAACGTGTGACCCCGGTCGTTGGCCCATGCGAAGATCGCGGCCCGCATGTCCTGTTTCGCGTCGATCTCAAACACCTGGTGACGAATCGGGTCAGACGCGCCGTGGCTGTGCGTCACCTTCAAAACGCCCGGCAGCGTGGCCAATTCCTGCCGAATAGGCTCACCGCGGTCGTCGCCGTCCCAACCCACACCCACCACCAGCTCGTGCGTGCCGTGTAGCTTGCCCTCGAGCTGCTCGATGGTGCCGTCCGCGACCTTCTCACCCTTGTGGATGATCACGATGCGATCACAGGTCTGTCGCACCTCGGGCAGGATGTGCGTCGACAAGATCACCGTGTGGTCTTTGCCCAGCTCCTTGATCAACTGCCGAATCTCGACGATCTGGTTCGGATCGAGCCCAGACGTCGGCTCGTCGAGGATGACGATCTTCGGATTGTGCAGCAGCGCCTGGGCCAATCCGACGCGCTGCTTGTAGCCCTTGGACAGCGTGTGAATGGGCTCCTTCAGCTTCTCGATCAGACCGACTCGCCCGGCGAGCGATCGGATGCGTTCGTGGCACTGCGCCCGCGTGAAGCCCCGCATCTCGCCGCAATAGACCAGGTAGTCCCAGACCACCATGTCGGGGTACAGCGCCGTAGATTCGGGCAAATAGCCGATTCGAGCGCGGGTCTCGATGGGGTTGGCGAAGAGATCGAGGCCGTCGACCGTCACTTGCCCCGAGGTGGCGGAGATGAAGCTCGTCAGGATCTTCATCGTCGTCGACTTGCCGGCGCCATTGGGACCGAGCAAGCCGAGGATCTCACCCTGTTTGACATCAAAGGACACGCCGTTAAGAGCGGTAATCGTGTCGTATTCCTTCACCAAGTTTCGGATCTGGATGACGGCGTCTGCCATTGTTCTCCTCGCATCGTGCGGGTCAATCGCCTCGCTCAGCGTGACCCGATGAGGCCGGGACGTTAGGATGCCGTGCGCCGCTGTCAAGTGGATAGGGCGCCAAGTGGCATGGGCGCTGCGGGTCACGGGCGCTAGGTGACACGGGGCGTCCCGCTCGGCTGTAGGGTGGGCTAGGTGACACGGATGCACACAGGGTCAAGGGTAGCTGGCGGTGACGAGCGGCTGCTGACGCCGCGCTGGATTCGCTCGGTTTTCGGGTCGGCCCGGACCGTCGCGGTCGCCTTGCGGTGCTGGCCCGTCGCACTGGGGCTCTGCCTAGTTGGCGCGGCGGTTCCCGCAGTCGCGGCTGCGCCGACGGTGCCGCTTCCGGCGCAGCCGCCTGCGCCGCCAGCGGTGCCGTCGCCTGCGCCGCCCGTCCGCGCGCCATCACCGCCGCCTCACGGGGTGTTGGTCCGATGGCAGCCGCTGCGACCGAATCTCAACTCGCCGGCGCTGGGCCGCCCTGAGCTCCGCGTCGCGACGAAGGCCTATCGCGCTGGTCGCTGGCCATCGGCGTGTCACGCCTCAGCCAAGGCCCTCGATCGCATCGAGGACGCAGCCTCGCGCCTGTTTTATGCACCCGAACGCAAAGGTGCGGATTTGGACGGTATCGACCGCTTCCTCGCCGCGTACCTGGGCGGCAAGGCGCCGCTGCTGGAGGTCGCCGGCGAGGTCTTTGTGCCGGCCGCGCCGCTGCGCGCCCTTGCGGTGGACAGCTGCACACGGGCGAAGCTGCCGGGCATAGCCGATAGGTTCCTGGCGCACGCCGCGCTCACGCACCCTGGATCGCGGGGCCAGCGGCTGCGCACGGCGTTGGCGGTGGTGCGTTGGTCAGCGACGGGGCAGCTCTACGGCTGGTTGATCGCAGGGCAGGCCGGCGGCGCTCGGACCTGGTTGCTACGCGCCGTGTCAGCGCCGGCCGGGCGTCGGAGGGGCTTGATCTCGCGGGCGCGCAAAGGCGCCTTGGCGGCCGAACTTCCTGCCATTGACCACATCTCGCAGTGGTTGGAGTCTCATCCATGAACTTGCCGCGACTGCGTGCCCGCTACCAACCGAACGTCGTCGGAGCAGAAGGCCGCGACGCTTTGATGGCCAGATTCCGCGCTGAGGCGAAGCGTTGGTCGCTGCAGTGGCGCTGCGTGGACTGCGTGTACGTCGTGACGTCGACCGGCGACTGCAGCCTGAAGTGGCCGAACGCGTGGCTGCGTCCAGACGATCCCGATGTGCTCGACGCAGCGGACGTGCCGATCTTCTGCAAAGCGTTCGAACCGGCCTGCGACTAGCGCAGAACGACGACGCGCGTCGTCACACACGCTCGGCCGCCGACGCCTAGCAGGACGCCGATGGCCGCGCGGGTTCAGCGCTCGAGACCGGACCAGATGAGCGAGACGGGCTTGGGCACGTGCGCGCCGGCGACGTCGCTGAAACGCTGCACAGAACGAAGGATGCTCTTCACTTGCGTACGGCCATGGGAGGTGGCCATCGCTTGGCGAGGCGTGATGCCGCCGAGGCTGCGCTGCGGGGTGTCCTCGAAGCTCGTCAGGTACTCGTCGAGCCAGTCTTGCGCCAGCCGTCGGACCTCAGCCGGCGACATGCCATCGTCGCCCAACAGGCCGTCGAGGTCGCGCAATAAGCTGACGCTGCGCCGCAGTCCAGGCAGGCGCCGTTCAAGTCGTTCGGCGAGGTCGTCCGACCGGTCGAGCGATGAGGTGGACGCCAGCAATCGGTCGCCACGAAGCTGGAGCGTCGCGCCGGCGTGGCCGATGGTGGGTGACGTCACGATCCATCGGTCGTGACCACGCTCGGCCAGGAGCCCCTGCTGGACCGCCGTCGCCAGGCCGGCGCGCACGACTCGGGGCTCGTCGACCACGAACACCGCTGTCGCGCGCATGATGGCGGCGCCGTCGGGCGCGGTCAGGCGCGAATCGACCGACAACACTCGGGACATGGCGCGATCAGCCGCCTCCATCAGGCGTGGCAAGCGCTCCTCGTCGGGCGCGTTCGCCGCACGACGCGCCGCGCGCACCATACCGCGCCGCGCGGAGGCTGGGAGGCAGGCGTGGACCGCGTCCAGCAGGCGACAGTCACCGAGATCGAGCACGCGCGCCACGAGCAGCTCATTCTGGGCGAGCACCGTGTGCAAGACAGGCTCTTCGAGGCCGACCAGCGTGCCATCGCTGACGCGTTCGAGCAGCGTCGTTCGCGCTGTGCAGTGACGCACCTGATAGACGTCCGGCGACGTATCGAGCAACGCCTGCAGCAGCTCGCCACGCACGCCCGAGCTGCGCTGCACCAGCCGCGCGCCGAGTCGATCGGAGGCGAGGCCTGCGTCCCAAAGCAGCCACGGGAAGAACTGGCTGTGCGCGTCCAGATCTTGGAGGTAGAGCGAGAGATCGGAGCCGGTCGCGAAATTGCGCTTGAAGAACCGCGAGGCCGCGGCCACGACGGACTTGTCCTCCAAACGATCCTGCACTGTGTCCATCGCTTCCACGAGCACCTGGAGGTGCTCGCGGCGCAAGAGTCGCGGTCGTAGGCGGATGCACATCATGGTTGTTCAGAGCGTCGCGAGCCGCGGAGACACGGCGCAGGGGCGGCGGAGAGAGACGGCGCGGAGACGCGGACGCGAACCCGAGCACGGGGACGCGCGGTCGCGTCCTCAATCGTAGCGGGAATCAAGCGTCGGATCACCCCTCAAACGAGGCGCCATCGCGCTGCTGCTGCCCGGTGATCGCGTTATAGGAGCGGCTTCGGCGCGGTGTCAACGACGATCAAAGTGGCGGTGAGAATCGTCGCTCGACGGCGTCGGAATAGCCCCGTCGGTCCGCATCAGGATGGCTCCGAAGATGCGCCACCAACGGCAGGAGACCCTTGTAGATCCCGCTCCGCTGGCGGGTCCATCCCGTCGTCCGACTCGGTCGCCGTCGGGGGCGGCACCTGGACGCTCATCACCGACAAAGGCGCGATCGCGGCCACCGGATCGAGGCGCACACCGACCTCGTCGGGGATCCACAGAATCCCGCTCCGCAGCGCGCGCTCGCCGACTTGGGCGATCGCCTCCAGGTCCATGGCGTCGCCGTCAAAGCGGGGACGTCGCAACCACGCGGTGAGCATGGCGACCAGCGCGAGCAGCCCGATCAGCCCCCAGATCGCCGAGTCCGAGAGCAGCAGCGACCAGCGACTGTCGGAGCTGTCCAGATAGCGTGCGTACAGCGCGTAGAGGTCTCTGGGTGGCAGGCCGAAGGTCGCGGTGAAGGCGGGGCCAAACGTGAGGCCGAGCGCCATGCGTCGATGCAGATCGGCGAGCGAGCTGCGTTCGCCGTTGCGGCGCACCGCGAACCGCAGAAAACCCGCGGCGACGGCGTAGGCACGCTGCACCTGCACCCGATGGCCGCCAAAGGCACCGTCGAGCTGCGCCAGGCTCGCCAGCTCGCCAAATGACCCGGCGGCGAGGCCTTGTTGCAGTCGCTCGATCGTCGCCTCACCTGCGACCGTCATCGCCACGCCCTCGTGAAACCAACGCGGCAGGTGCCGACCTCCTGCGAGCGCATGAATGGCGATGTGAGCCAGCTCGTGGCGCACCACCTCGGATGTGAACAGCAACCCGGGGCCGTCCAGGCGCACGATGATGCGATCGGCATGCAACAGCGCGAGGCCGGCGACCCAGGGTTCGCCAAAGCTGCCGCCAGCGCCGCCGTCCTTTACGAGTCGTGTAAACGCCGCGTCGCTGCCAGCGAAGTCCACGCGCAGGTCGCCGTCGAGCGTCGCCGCGAGCGTCTGCTCCACGTCTTTCAACGCCCGTCGCACAATGCGCTGCAGGGGCGCACGGCGGCGCTCGTCGAGGTCGTGCAGGGCGACATGAACCTGCAGCCCCGGATGGATCTCGGTGGCGAGGGCCCGGCGCGGCGACACCGCGACGCAGGTCATCAGCAGCGCCGCCAGCGCGGCTATCAGCGTCCCGCGCAGCCTGATACCCCGGCGAACCAGCGGCGTCGCACCCTGCGGCGTGGTACGCGCCGAGGCTGAATTCGCGGGGCTGAAGTAGCGACGGTTGGCAGGCAAGCGCGGACTCCGACTGGTGGCCCTATCAGCGCGCCGCCGCAGCGACCGGCCTATTGGCCCATCCGATAGAACTTGAAACGAGACGAGTTGATCTCAAACATGAAGCCGAACTTGAACTCCACGACCCCGTTTGGATTGATAAGCCCTCGCGGTGGGTTGGGGTACGGGCCCCCGGCCACGAAAGCGCGTCGCGCCTCATCGTCAAGGAAGCCGAGACCTGAGCGCTTGTCGACCTGGATGTCTTTGAGCGAACCGTCGGCCTGGAGCCGCACGCGCACCACCGTCAGGCGATCGCGCACGCCGTACCGCTTGCCGGTCGGATCGCGTGAGCGCCACGCCCCCGCCGGATCCCACTCGGTGCGGACGCGCTTGCGGACCCGCTGGAAGAAGTCCCAGTACCTGAATTTCCGGGTGTTTAGCAGGTTGGTGTCGCCGTCTTTGTCGACGTCGGGCAAGTAGTCATCGCTGCCTGGGCTGCCAGCGAGCGCCTGCAGGTTGTGCATCACGTTGCCGGCCGAGGTCGACGGCAGCAGCATGTCGCTGTGCTTGCCACGCAGCACCGAGGGGCTCGTCTGGCGCGGCGCTGGATCCCCGCCCGCCACAGACGCACCTGGCCCCTCCTGTGGCGCCGCTGTGCTCGCTGCCTTGGGGCCCGGGGTCTTCGCGGCGTGTCCTGAGGCCGGCAGCGTCTGCGCCGCCTCGCGTTTGCGCTCCTGCCGTTTCTGCTTGCGCTTGGCGAGGCGCTTGGCGGTACGCAGCACCGTCGGATCCTTGCTGGTCGACGTCGGGCTCTGCAGCTTGCTCGGGTTTTCAATCTTCTTGGTACCGAGGTTGTCTGACTTCCGCTTCTGGCCGCGGCTCTTCTGCTCGACCTTGACCTTCATGTCGTAGCGGCCGAGATACTTCGCGACCTGCGGCGCCTCCTCCGTCTCGGGGCGAGCGGTCTCAACAACCTGACCGTTGAGCTTGTCTTCGGGCAGCTTCTTCTTCTCTTTCTTCTCTTCCGGCGGCCGCTTCAGCGGTTGATTGTGCGGCGGTTGCAGCTGGGCTGCGGCGCGGGCCAGCTCCTGCCGCTTTCGGTAGATCCGCGTCGTCACGCGCCGGTGACTCTTCGCTGGGCGGTGCGTGCTCGTGATCAGTCGCAGCTTGGCGTCGGTCGGCGTCACCAGCCACCCGATCACCGTCATGAGCAGCAGCGTGAGCAGGAGCCCGATGACGGTGGCTGCGATAGTGCGGTGTCCCGAATCCATGAGCGTGCGCCCTCCTCTCACAAGCTAGGAGGCACCCGACCATACGGTCAAGCGGCTTCCTCGCGTGCAGAGACGCATGGCGAGCCAGGACGTTGCTTTTCTGGGGAGATCAGAAGAGATCAGAGACGGAGTCGCCGTCGTGAATCCGACGAATCGCCTTGGCGAAGAGGCCTGCGACCGACAGCACCTTGAGTTTGCTGCAGCGCGCGAGCTTATCTGCGACCGGCATCGTGTCGGTGACGACCACCTCACGGAACGGGCTGTCGTTAATGCGCTCGATGGCGGGACCGCTCAGCACGCCGTGCGTCGCGGCGACAGACACCGACAGCGCCCCCTTCTCGAGCAAGAAACGCGCCGCCTCCACAACCGTTCCGCCGGTAGCGATCTCATCGTCGACGATGATCGCGTTCATGCCGTCGACAGAGCCGATCAGATTCGTCGCCACAGCCTGGTCATCGTCGGCATAGCGACGCTTGTCGACCACGGCCATGCTGAGCCCAAGGCGTGCGTTCAATCGCGCCAACTCTTTGGCGTGGCCCGCATCCCCAGCGACCAGCACCGTGTTGGTCAGATCGTAGCCGCGGATGTACTCGGCGATGAGCGGCGAGGCCTCGAGTTGATCCACCGGGACATGGAAAAAACCCTGAATTTGCGGTGAGTGCAGGTCCATGCACAAGACGCGATCGGCGCCCGCCGTCTGCAGCAAGTCAGCCATGAGTCGCGCTGCGATGCTGATCCGCGGGCGGTCCTTTTTGTCGCTGCGGGCGTAGGGGAAGTACGGCAGCACGGCGGTCACCCGGGCCGCTGAGGCGCTCTTGAGCGCGTCGATGGCGATCAGCGTCTCAATGATGTGCTCATTGGTCGGCGTCGCGGCCGTTTGGATGTAGAAGACGTCGCATTCGCGCACGTTCTCTTCGATCTTCACCATCAGGTTGTCGTTGGAGAACTTGACGACGTCACTCTTGCCCACTGGCAGGTCGAGGTCGTCACAGATGGCTTGGCACAGCGCGGGGTGGCTGCGACCGGCGAAGATCTTGATACGCGCGTTCATGGTGTCCTCATGGCTGCGATCGGTGGAATCATCCCGCTTGCGATCACGCTGTGATCAATCGGGCGCTATTCGATGAACCCGGCGTGCATGCTACCCAACTCGGCGAGCACCTCATCGGACGGCGCCACCAACGAGGCGCGATCGCGGTAGGTGTTGAGCTTCAGTCGCAGCGCGTTGAGCTTGATGAAGCCCTCCGCGTCGAACTGGTTGTAGACGGTGTCGGCCTCGAAGGTGCTGTACTCTGGGTTGTAGAGCGAGTTCAACGCTTTGCGACCCGTTACGCGGCAGGATCCCTTGAACAGCTGCACCCGACCGACGCCGCTCACGCCCTTTTGCGTCTCGCGCATGAAGTTGAGCAGCAGCTGCATCTCCGGGCTATACCAGTAGCCGTTGTAGACCAGCTTGGTGAACTTCGGGACGAGCTCGTCACGCAACGCCATGACCTCGCGATCCAGGACGATCTGCTCCAGCGCGCGGTGCGCGTGGTACAGAATCGTGCCGCCCGGGGTCTCGTACACGCCGCGCGACTTGATGCCGACGTAGCGATTCTCCACGATATCCACCCGACCGACGCCGTGTTTGCCGCCGAGCTCGTTGCACTTCTCGAGCAACGCGACCGGGCCGAGCGCCTCGCCGTTGACCGCGACTGGGATGCCGTCCACGAAGCGAATCTCCACCGACTCCGGCGTATTCGGCGCCAGGACGGGGTCGACCGTGAGCCGAAACATGTCTTCGGGCGGCTCGTACCAGGGATCTTCCAGCACGCCGCCCTCAAAGCTGATGTGAAAGAGGTTGCGATCCATCGAGTAGGGCTTCTCAGCGGAGGCCTCGATCGCGATGTCGTGCTCTTTGCAGTAGTTGATGAGGTCCATCCGGCCCTTGTAGGGCCACGTACGCCAGGGCGCGATCACCTCGATCTCCGGCTTCAGAGCGTACCCGGTGAGCTCGAAGCGCACCTGATCGTTGCCCTTGCCCGTCGCGCCGTGGGCGATCGCGACGGCGCCGACCTCGTTGGCGACGTCGATCAAGGCCTTGCCGATCACCGGTCGCGCGAGCGCCGTCCCGAGCAGGTAGTAGCCTTCGTAGACCGCGTTGGCCTGGATCGCTGGGAAGACGTAGTCGCGAACGAACTCTT
The DNA here is from genome assembly GCA_937910235.1 of uncultured Myxococcales bacterium. Classification (GTDB taxonomy): domain Bacteria; phylum Myxococcota_A; class UBA9042; order UBA9042; family UBA9042; genus UBA9042. The sequence continues at coordinate 14,479 of CALENB010000226.1, forward strand.
CTCGCAAGTCGACGATGAAGATGTCGCTGGCACCGGACGAGAGGGCTTTTTCGCGGAGCCCTGTCAGCTCTCCGCCGCCTTGTCCAACGTCTGCGGTCATGCAGATGACGTCGTATCCTTGGGTCTCTTTCAGCCAATGCAGCATGGCTGAGGTGTCGAGGCCGCCAGAATAGGCCAAGACGATCTTCTTACGCTCGCTCATAGAGTCGCTCCGTGCGGTTAGGGCCCATCAGGACGACACCGCCGCCCTAAAGAGGAGCCGGAGTCTCTGCGCAGCAGGGGAACTCGTCAAGCACAGATGACGCGCTGCGTCGTGAAGCGGGTCGCTCGTCTGGCACACCGCGACCGTGCTGCCACGGGACTTCTAGGCCGCGACGCTTGCCGTATGGTTTGATCACAGCTATGCCGCCGGGGCACGGACCCGGGGGCCGCCGACGCGACTCGACCCGATCACGGCGAACAAGGCGACCGGGCCATCTATCAGAGGACTCGTCTGTCGTTGGGACGGTCCCCACCGAATCTGGAGAACGCCATGAGCAACCCCACCGTCACTTGTGTCACCTGCAAACAGGAGGGCCCGGCGATCACCGGACGGATCCCGTTTCGCGGCGATCTGAAGGCTGAGATTCAAGGTTCGGTCTGCGCGCCGTGCTGGTCCAACTGGATGGCGCAGCAGCTCAAGATCATCAATGAATATCGCCTGAATCTGGCCGAAAAGCGCGCCCATGAGGTGCTTGAAGCGCAGGTGAAGCAGTTCTTACACCTCTCGGGTGCGGCCGACGTGGATGACGCGGCTGTCGGACCTGACAAGGCGCGCGAGCTCGGCAACTTGTAGCGCTTTGGGCTACGCGCCCACCACCTGAGCGCCCCAGCTCCAGACCGCGCGTGCTGCGGACTCGTAGCTGGGACCACCTTGCGCCAGCAGCCCCCGCAACACCGCCTCTGGATCGTCGCCCTGCGGCCGCGCAAACGCGGTCATGTGGGCCGGGGCGTTCTGGCCCAGCGTGCCAAGCCCGGCGAGCGCTGGGTCGCCCTTCGCGAGCCAAGCCCCTGGGATCGAGGTCGCCCGTTCGAGGGCCTCCACCGCCGTCACGGTCACGCCTGCTGCTGCGTGCTGGGCTAGGAACGTCGCCATCACATGCAGTTGGCTCAGCTGTGGACCGGCGCCGACGTCCGTCGCCAGGACCCAGGGCACCCCGGCGGCACGCAGCCGCTCGACGGGCATGCGACCGCTCCCCAGCGCTTCGTTCGATGTCGGACAGTGCGCGATCGTCGTGCCCGTCTCGGCGAGGCGCGCGAGCTCCCCGTCGCTGAGATGCACGCCGTGCGCCATGACGACGTGTGGCCCCAGGAGCCCGGCGCGGTCGTAAACGTCGGTGTAGCTGTTCGCTTCCGGGAAGAGCTGCCCGACCCACGCGACCTCGTCGAGGTTCTCGCTCAGGTGGCTTTGCGCCCGCAAACGCAGGCTCGTAGCGGCCAGCCCACAGGCGCTGAGCCCCGCCGGCGTCAGGTTCGGCGCGAAGCGTGGGGCGATCGTCAGCCGGCGCCTCGTCGCGTCTGGCAACCGCGCGATGGCGGCGATCATCTCCCCAGCCGGCGTCTGCAGCGCCGACGGACAGTTGACCTCCATCATGGCTGGCCCGTCGATCATGCCGTGCGGTGCAACGTCGAGAAAGCGAAGCGAGGCCGCGAGGAAGGGCGGGCCGAAGAACATCCCGGCCGTTGTGCCAGCGCGCAGCAGCGCCGACACAAACGTGGCGGCGCGCCGGCGGGCCTCGTCGTCCTGGCTGAAGGCAGCTTCGGCGGGCCAGATGGACTCGCGCAACCAGGGCAGCAGCGCGCCAGCGAACTGCCCACGCACATGGCTCTGAGGCCAGTGGCAATGCAGGTCAACAAAGCCAGGCAGCAGCAGCAGGTCGGTTGCGGGCGGGTCGCCAGCGATCGGCGCCCGCACTGCGTCAACGCGGCCGTTCCGGAGCACCACGACGGCGTCATCGCGAAGCGTCACCCGACCGGTCGCGGTCGGTGTCAGAACGGAGCCGCGGACGCGCGTCGGCCCGGCAGGGGGCGGCTGAATCGTCATGTCACCTTCAGCGCCGTCACCTGCCACGCCGTCGTCGCGGCGCTGCCAGCGGCGCGGGCGGGACCGCGGCCCGGATCGACTCTGGATTCAGGGGCGTCGGCGGCACGAACGCGGGGTAGGGCTTCAGCCCAGGGTCGCTCATGCGGCGCAGCATGTGGTCTATGGCAGCGTGTCGCCAGCGTACAAACCCAGCCAGATCGGCGTCGGGGTTGGCCGTGGCAGGCCAGCTCAGTCCGGCCGGCGGCGTGGGGAGTGCTGGCAGGCCAGCGAATGGCCGCGCCAGCGCCGGCTGGTGTTTGCGTACGTAGATGGCAGCGAGGCAGTGGCGCGCGACGACGAGGCCGGGCGCTACACGCAGCACTTCGCGCACGTCCTTCTCCGCGGCCGTGATCTGACCGCTGCGCAGCCGCCCTTCCGCGCGCAGCAGCCGCACCACACGGCCCTTGTGACCGCCTGCGATCGCGGCAGATGCGATCTGCTCCGCCAGCAGCAGGTTGTCGTCGCGCAACGCCGCGGCTACGCGCAGGGCTGCCGGAGCGCGCCCGCTGTCGGCGAAGTCGGCGCGAAGACCGCCACGCGCCTCTTGTCGCAGCTTGCGCGCGGCTGTCGGCCAAGCAGACAGGGTGGGGAGGTGTTTAGCGTCGAGCTGCAGCGCTTGCCGGAACGCGATGGCGGCGGCGAGGAAATCGCGCTCGCCCAGGCGCGCTACGCCGAGCCGATAGCATCGATCCGCCGACGGCCCGCGACGGCACGCCAGCTCGAACCAAGCGCCCGCCTCAGCGTAGCGTTTGGCCCGGAAATGCAGCAGCCCTTCGCGTTCCGCGGTGGCGGCCGAGATGCGTCCTTTGGGCGCCGCGTCGACGAGGCGCAGGTAACTTTTGGCCCAGCGGCCGGCGTCCGTGTCGCCGTGATCGCGGGTGAGCTGCGCGAGCGCGGCGCGGCTGCCGACCGTGTCCCCCGTCGCTTCGCGGCACAGGGCCAATCCGCGCAGCGCCACTGGCCGCTGGGTCGACTGCCGGAGCAGCGCGGCGTAGTGGGGCAGGGCCTCGCCGCAGCGATTCGACGCCCGCAGCACCTCGGCGACACCTCGGCGTGCCGCGACTAGGTTCGGGTCGAGGCGTAGCGCTTCGCCAAGCTGCGCCGAGGCGAGGTCAAATTGGCCGTGCACGGCGTACAAGACGCCCAGCTCGTGTCGGATCCGCGCGTTCTTTGGAAACTGGGCGACCAGAGCCGCCAGTAGGTCGAACGCGCGCTTGAACTGGCCGCCCTTTCGCGCTTCGAGCGCCGCGCGAACCCCTACGTCGACGCTGCGGGCCTGCTCTTTGGGCGTCGCGGCGGTCGCCGTCACACCCGGCAGGGCGCACGCGACCAGGAGGAGAACGACGGCGCAACAGCGGTGAGGGCGGGTGACATGCATGCGCCGGAGAATGCCGCAGGCCCCGCGGGCTGTCACGTCATGATCGGTCGTGGTCGGCCGGACTCGCAGGCACTGGCGCCGCGCGCGACGGGACCGAGCCGGCCCCACGTCGAGCCGGGCTCGCGCCTGCATGTCGACGTCGACTCGGCGCCTCAGACGGGCGCAGGCGTGTGGCGGCGCTCGCCCGCCGACCCGGTCGCGCCCCAGATCTCGTTGGGCGACGCCAGCCGACCCTTGATCGCCGACGCGGCCACGACGAGCGGACTGGCGAGGTAGACGTTTCCCGGGCCGCTGCGACCCGGGAAATTGCGGTTGATCGCGGAGACGGTGACTTGGCCGGCCTCGCGTGAGACGCCGGGTCCCGCCTTGATGCAGGCGCCACAGCTCGGGTCGATGGTGTGGGCGCCGGCCCGGTCGAAGAGCGCCAGGTAGCCCTTGTCCACCGCATATTGCTTGATCTTCTGACTTCCGAACTGAATGTAGAGCTCGACGCCGTCCGCGACGGTCAGGCCCTGCTCGAGCGCGGCGCCGAGCACCGACGCGTACATGTCCATGTCGGCCATCTTGCCGCCCGTGCAGGAGCCACCATAAGCGATGTCGATGGCGATCGGCGTCGTCAGGCTGGACAACGGCACGCCATTGCGCGGATCACCCGGCGTCGCGACCATCAGCGCGAGATCGGTCAGATCGACGTGAAACGTCTCGGCGTACGCTGCGCCCGGATCAGGCAGCAGCAGACGGTCGCGCAGGCCTTCGACGTCGAGCCCCGGTCGCATCTGCGCCAGATAGCGCAGCACCTCGTCGTCAGCCGCGATCACGCCGGACGTCGCGCCGGCTTCCACCGCCATGTTCGTCAAGGTGGCGCGCTCGTCCATGGGCAGCGCCCTCACACCGGGGCCGCCAAACTCGAGGACCTTGCCGATCGCCTGGCCGTTCCGAATGTAGGGCAGCGCCATGATGCTGAGCATGATGTCTTTCGCCGTCACTTCGGGGCTCGGCTCACCGGTCAACTCGAAGCGCACGGACTCCGGCACTTTGACGCGGATGTCCTTGGTGTACCAAGTGTTGGCCATGTCCGTGCTGCCCACACCGAAGGCAAAACAGCCGAGCGCCCCCGCCGTGCATGTGTGGCTATCGGTGCCCACGACGACGTCGCCTGGCAGGGCGAGATCTTCGAGCACCGCGTTGTGGCAGATCGCCTCAGACCCCGTCCCGTCGGCCGTTTCGTCGTAGAGACGGATCCCCTGCTCGGCGCAGAAGGCGCGCTGAATCGTCGCGAGGGCGGTCGCCTTATCGAGCAAGCCCATGTCGCGGTGTTGCTGGCTCATGACGTCACCGAGAAACGTCAAGTGGTCACGAAACGCATAGATGCTCGACGGCTCGTTGACCCGCGCGCCCTCGCCCAGCGCAGCCTTGAACGAGGCCTGCGCCATCGCCGTGGTGTAGTCGTGCGAGAAGCGAATGCCCGTCCGGACAAACACCGCGTCGCCAGGCTGCACGGCCTGCACGCCCACCGTGCCTGCGGCGGCATCGACGATGACGTGGCGAGCGATGATCTTCTCCACCAGATTCAGCGGCCGCGCCGGGGTCGTCAGCGTCGGCGGAACGACCTCGCCAGATAGACGCCGTCGGTTGTATGCAAAGAGCCCCCCGGATTCGACGATGTCCGTCGCCACGGGGTCGAGACCCTGCGTAAAGGCCGACAAAGCAACCGATTCGCCGTTCAGGATCTTCGGGATCAGGCCAAAGTCGGTTGAGGTGAGCAGGCCGATGTTCTGGCAGTTGTTGCCGTAGATCTTCTCGATATTCTCGGCGATGACCAGACGAATACCGGCCGCTTGCTCTGAGTAGGGCGCCGTCTCGCGGCTGGAACCGCAGCCCTTGGACTTACCGGAGACGATGACGGAGAAGCCGCCGCGGGCGATGTCCATGTGTTTGATCACGCCGCCGCGTAGCCCGACGAGGCTGTATTCTCCGAGCGTCTCATCGAAGTAGAAACAGACCCAACCAGGGGTGATCTCATCGGTGGAGATGTTGTCGATGCGCGCGAGGGCGGCGTCCCACGGCACCTCGACGCCGTCTAGCTGCGCGCGCACTAGGGCGAGGTCTTCGTACAAGAACAGGATTCGGCCGGGAAAGGCGATTTTACCGTCGACGACGTCCGAACGCATGGCGTGCTCCAGAATGAGAGGCTTGGCTGGCTGACGGCGGTCCGCGCGTGGGTCGGTGCACGCGTCGCCCTCGCGTCGCGTCTAGGCGTGGGCCACCTGCGCGCAAATGTAAGTACCGACCTCAGCGGTTGCAAGGTTGCCACCCAGATCGGGGGTGGTCTCCGTCGCCAGAACGGCCGCTGTGCAGGCCGATTGCACGGCGTCTGCCGCGTCCACGTGCCCGAAATCGCGCAGTAGCATGGCGACGCTGAGGATGGCGGCGAGCGGGTTGGCCTTGCCGGTGCCGACGATGTCAGGCGCCGAGCCATGGACGGGCTCGTACAGGGCGTGAACCCCCGGACGTAAGCTCGCGGACGGCGCTAGGCCGAGTCCACCGACCAACGCTGCCGCTAGGTCGCTCAGGATGTCGCCGATGAGGTTGTCGCCGACGATGACGTCGAACTCCTGGGGATGCGTGACCATGCGCATCGCGGCCACATCCGCGTAGAGCGTGCGCGCTGTGACCTCAGGAAACTGCGGCGCCAGCTCAGCCAGGGCGCGGCGCCAGATGCCGTGGGCGTGAGGGATCGCGTTGGCTTTGTCACACAACGTCAGCACGCCACGACGCTGCCCGGCGAGCTCAAAGGCATAGCGCAGCAGGCGATCGCAGCCCATCCGGGTGTGGATCATGACGCTCTGGGCGACCTCGTGCGGGGTGTCCTTGCGCAGGTGACCGCCGATGCCGGTGTACACGCTCTCGGTGTTTTCGCGCACGATGGCCATGTCGATGTCGGCGGGTGCTCGATCTTTCAGCGGGCACAAGCGCGCGTCGACGAGCTGCACTGGGCGCAGGTTCACGTACAGATCAAGTCGCTGCCGCAACCCCAGCAGGATGTCCTTGGCGTGCAGGTTGCTCGGCACCCGCGGATCGCCAAACGCACCGACGACGATGGCGTCGAAGTCGTCCCGCAGGTGGATGAAGTCGGCCTCGGGCAGCGTGTCGCCTGTGCGCAGGTAACGCTCCGCGCCCAGATCGAACAGCTCCGACGTCCACGGGATGTCGAAGCGGGTCGACGCAGCGGTGAGCACACGACACGCCTCGTGGATGACCTCTGGCCCGATGCCATCTCCAGGAAGCAGGGCGATACGCAGCATTGAGGAACCCCAGAGGTGCGGAGACGGCACCGCGTTGGTGACTAACGGAAGAAGACGACGAAGCCGAGCCCACCCGAAAATCCGCCACGGAAGAGCGAAAAAGAGGTGGTGTCGCCCAGCCCGGTCAGTGGATTACCGGCGGCGCTGCCAAACGCGAGGACGGGGCCGACAGCGCCGGTCATGGCGAAGTGCTCGCTCAAGAAGAACATGGCGCGCAGCGGGACCTCCATGGAGAAGCCGACGTGGATCGCCTCAGCGGTATTCTTGACGGCGTCGACCGAGCGAGACAGCCCGACCGAGAAACGGAGACCTGCGGACAAGTTGACTTTCGGCGCGCGGAAGACGTTGTAGTGGGCGCCGAGCGCCATGAAGGCGGCCCAGGCGAGCGGCGTGTTCGCGACGCTCTTGGTGCGACCGCCGAGGATGGCCTCAAACCCCGCGTTCCTGGTCCAGTACTGCAAGACGAGCCCAGATGCGGAGACGTCTGGCGTGCCGACGCTGGTGCCGCTGACTTCGGGAAGCGCGGTCAAAGTCTGCTCGTAGCCGACGCCGATCTTACGGTCCACGACCACGGCGGAGGCGCTGCTGGCGGCTAAGACACCGATCAACAGCGCGCTGCAAGCCAAGGTCCAAGCTCGAAGGGTGAGACGCGACACGGGAGACCTCCGCCGCTTATGTACCGCGGAGCGCTGCCTGGGGCAACGGGGCGATCCTAGCGCTGTGGCGCCCGCACGGCGGTTCTGCGTCCCGGTCTGGCGGCGAGCGCGGCTGAGACGGGCGCGGGCTCGTGTAAGCCCACAATCCAGGCGGTTTGGACGCCTCCGGAGACGATGCCCGCCATCTCCGTCAGCTTCGCGATCATGCCGCCCTGGACCACGCCAGTCGCGATCAGCGCCGAGATTTGGCTCGTCTGGACGACGGGCAGGTGGCTCTCGGGTCTCTCCAGATCAGCGAACACGCCGGGGACATCAGCCAAGAAGAACACGTCGTCGAAGGGCAGCGCATCACACAGGCTGCGCACCAAGGTGTCGGCGTTGAGGTTGAGCGGTTGGCCGTCCTCATCGATGACCACCGACGACAGCGCCGGCACGAAGCCGCCGCGCCACAGCGTCTCAAGCAGGTGGCCGTTGACCGCGGCGACGTCAGCGACCAGACCGAAATCGACCGGATCGGCCTCCCCAGCGACTCCACGTGGCGGCCGTCGTGTCGCCGTCACGCAGCGACCGGACGAGGCCGACGTGCTGACCGCTGGCAGCCCAGCAGCCAAGCATGCGGCGAGCAAGTCGGTGCCGGCCTGGCCGACCAGGGCCATCTTGACGATCTCGAGCATCGCCGCGTCGGTCACGCGCCGCCCGCCCCGAAACTCCGGCTCGTGGCCGAGACGTTTCGCCAGGTTTGTCGCTTGCGGGCCACCACCATGGACGATCAACAGGTGCGCGCCGGCGGCATGGACCACTGCGAGATCACGAGCGATACGGGCTCGGTCGTCCGGTGCAAGCAGCGCCGCGCCGCCGATCTTTACGAGCACGCGCCGCCCGGCCAGGGCCGCTGTCATGGCCACAGCGCCGGCTGTCCGATGCCGGTCGTCTCTGGCAAGCCGAGCACGAGGTTCATGGACTGAACGGCCTGACCGGCGCCGCCTTTGATGAGGTTGTCGAGCGCTGAGTGGGCCACGACCGTCCGCTTGCCCTGACTCACCACCTCGCCGACCGAGACCCCGACGTCGCAGAACATCGACCCCTTGACGCTGGCCACCTCGGGCAAGCGCCCCTCCACTACCCGAACCAGCGGCTCGTGGGCGTAGCAGTCGCGCAGCGCGGCGTGGATGGCGGCGCTGGGTAGCTCCGCAGGCACGTCGAAGAAGCAGGTCGTCAGGATGCCCCGCGGCAGCGGCGCTGAGATCGGGACAAAATCGATCGTCACGTCGGTGGCGCCCGAGAGCCGCAAACTCTGCTCGATCTCAGGGGTGTGCTGGTGCGTCAGCGGCTTGTAGGGCTTCAGATTGACGGCGCGATAGGGATGGTGCGTGCCCGCGCTCGGGCGAACGCCGGACCCCGACGAGCCAGTCACCGCGCTGACACGCACGCGCCCGGTGAGCAGGCCTGCGCGCGCGTAGGGCAACAGGGCGAGCGTCGTGGCGGTGGCGAAACAGCCCGGACTTGCGACGCGGTCGGCGCCTCGAATGGCGTCTCGGTTCATCTCGGGCATGCCGTACACAAACGAGCCCATTCGGTCCGGCAGGGGGTGCGGTGCGCCGTAGAACTCCGCGTACGCATCGGCGTCGAGCAGTCGCCAATCGCCGCTCAGATCGATCACCTTGACGCCCAGGTCGACGTATTGTGCGCCGATCAGCGCGCTCACGCGGTGGGGCAGCGCCAGGAAGACGAGATCGACGTTCGGTGCGACCTGATCGGGCGGGATGTCTTCGATCTGCAGATCGGTCAGACCAGCGAGGCTCGGGATGACGGCGTCGGCGCGCGCACCGATGTTGTCGCGTGCGACGAGGTTGGTCACCTCGACGCTCGGGTGGGGCAGCAATAGTCGCAGCAGCTCGGCGCCGCCGTAGCCTGTCGCGCCGAGGATGGCCACACGGTGGCTCGCTCTCATGAGGTCTCCTGGTTGTTCTGAGTTGGCGATCGCGTCGCGGGGACTACGCGTCCCGCAATGCGTCGATCGCGTCGCGAAGGTCGGGCTGCAGCTCGAGCGCTCGGTTCAAGGCTAGTCGCGCCTGGGACGAGCGACCGAGCTTCTTGTGAAGCCGCCCAATCTCCAGCAGCGCCTGTGCGCGGTCCGACTTCTGGGCATGACGCGGCCCCATGGTCGCGACCTTCTCAAACTCGATCATCGCACGATTGTCGTCACCCAGCAGCGAGCTGACGCGCGCTAGCCCCAGGGTGGCATCGACGTCACCCGGCGCGCCTTTCAGCGCGGTACGGTAGTGTTTCAGCGCGTCTTTGTGGCGCCCGACACGCTCACACAGCATGCCCGCGCGGGCGGCGGCGGCAGGCAACTGCGCGCGATCACGTGTCCGACGCAAGCGATCGACCACCCAGTCCTGCAGGCGAGCGGCGTCTTCGAAGCGACCCAACGTCGCCCAGACCATCGCCAGCGGCAGATTGATGGTGATGTCGTCTTTCGTCAGCGCGTAGGCCTCCTCAAGCACGTCGACGGCCTCGGCGCCACGGTTGAGCTGCAAGTACACAGCGCCGAGCTGTGCGAGCACGACGGCCCGCCCTGAATCCGCGGGGTCCGTCGCCGTGGCCCAGTGGCGCAGGCTCTCCGCCAACGCCTCCTGACTCCCGCGCGCGGCATAGAGCGTGCACAGCTTCTCGTTGGCGAGCCAGTGGCCTGGGGCGATCTGCAGGAGTCGCTGCAACGCGCTGAGGGCCTGCGTCGGTTGCGCCAACTTGCCGTCGTACAGCTCGCAGAGGCGCCACAGGAGGTCGACTTTGGCCGCATCATCGGGCGTCTGGTCGACCATCCGCTCCAGACCCGCGGCGGCGGTCTCCGGATCGTCGCTCCTGGCTTGGACGAGTCCCCGCAGCGCGGATCGCTCGGGGTCGTCGGGCGCGAGCAGCTTCAGCTCGTCGAGCCACTGGTCCGCAGGTTGACCCTGCTCCACAGCGTGCCGTGCCAGCTTCCTGACCAGCATCACGCGCTCGACCCGCGGCACATCGAACTTCAGTCGATGTGTGGCGGCGCGCTGGAAACCCGCGACGTCGTTTGCGTCCTCACAAATGCCGATCAGCTCGCGTTGCAGGACCTCATTGCGCTCGTCTGAGGCCAGCGCCGTCTCCAGCGCTGCGCGGGCCTCCCCAGTCTTGCCGAGCTCCACGCAGACGTTGGCCAGCTTGCGCAGCACCACGACCCGCGCCGGCCCTGCGGCCACACCTTCGGCGCGCCGCCTGTAGAGCCGCTGCAGCTGCGTCGGATTGCCGGCGGCGTGACGCTCCACGAAGTGGAAGGCCTCATCGTCGGTCGGATTGAGGTCGAAGGCTTGGAGGTAGTGGGCTGCGGCGCGGTCTGGCGCGTTGAGGGGACCTGCGCACATGCGAGCCGCGCGGATCAGCGCCTCACCACGTTCGGGGCTCGTCGCGGGCAGCCGCGTCGCCCAGCGCTCCAGCGCGTCGCATTGTTTGGCAGGGTCGCCATCTTCCAGCATCTCGACCAGCGCCTCGAGCGGATCGGGGTCCGTCGGATCGGCCGCAGCGATGGCTTCGTAGGCGTCGATCGCGGCCGTCTGCTGTCCGCTCGCGCGGGCCAACCCGGCGAGCCGGTGTTGTAGGCCGACGCGGTCTGCGTCCGACTTCGTCGTGGCAATCCGGACATGCAGTGTGTCGACCAGCTCCTCCCAACGATTGCCCTCCTCCAGCAACGTATCGAGTCGCTCCCACGCAGCTTCGCGGCTCGGCGCCTGCGCGATGAGCATGCGCAGCAGCGCTTCTGTCCGCGCGACGTCGTCCGTCGATGCCGCTAGCGCGGTCTCCAGGACGGCGATCCGATCGCGCGACGTCAGCGTCGCACCAAGGGCGGCATCCAGCGCCGCGGTGAGCTGCGACTGGTCCTCGGCGGCCGGCGCCAGCCGCAACAGGGAGCGCACGCGCAGTCGAGTCGGCTCGACCAGGACCAGACGGGCCCAGACGTCTGCGGCGAGGCCGGGCGCCATCACGTGGTTCTCCAGCACCTCTGCCAGCGCGCTGAGCTGTCGCGTCGCCGCCGCGTCAGAACCCGCCTCAAGTACACGCCGTCGCAAGACGCTGGTCACACCGGACCAATCCTCTTGCGCGCGGTAGGTGAGCTCCAGGGCCCGCAAGGCGGCCGCGACGTGGCTGGAACCGTCTGCGATGCGCTCCAGCGTGGCAGCGGCCTCCGCGTGAGCTGGCTGATCACGGAGCACCGCTTCGAGGTGGCGCATGGCCTCCTCGGTTCGCTTGGAGCCATCGACCAACAGGCCAGCGAGCTCGACTCGCAGCTCAGCGAGCCCCTCGCCGCCTTGCATCAGCGCCCGATCGAGCTCGTCGATGAGGCGCGCGGGCTCGTGGGCTGCCCGGCGAAACGCCAACACCGCGTCACGCGCATCCAGGTTGTCTGGGTCGCGCTCCCAGAGGTGGTTATACAAATCGGCCGCCCGACTTGGATCCTCGAGGTCCGCGGCGGCGCTGCCGGCGGCCGCCGCGACCAACTGGCCCTCTGTCGCGGCGTCGACTGAGAGGCGGCCGCCCAGGCCTCGCTCCACGGCCTCAACAAAAGCTTTCGGGTCGCCCGCCTGTTCGGCCAGCGTCTGGGCACGTTCGATCAGCAGTTCTGGCTCGTCGACATCGGCGCAACCGTTGAGAAGCGCAGCGATGGCGGACGCGACTTCGCCTTGCTCGGCCACCGCATCTGCGAGCTCGATCAAGCCGCTGACGCGACCGTGCCCAGAGGTCCCCACGAGCGCCGCGCGGCGCAGATCGATGAGCGATGTATGGAGTCCGCGCTCGGTGAACAGCTCCGTGAACGCCGACACAGCCGAACCGGCCAGGGTGGGGTCCGCGGCGGCTCGCGCCACCAGGAGCTCGGCGCTCACTGTGCCGGGGCGATCAACGTCCAGCAGCGCAGCAAACGCCGCGAGATCGGCTTCGACGTCGTCGCCTGCCACCGCCAACGCATGGTGAGCGGCCGGCAGCACCGCGTCGCGCCGCGCGTCCGTGTCAGCGTGGGCCAGGGTCATCATCACGCGTTCGCGGTCGTGCGGCGCCAACAGCAGCGCCCGGATGCTCCAGTCTGCGGCGAGGTCGGCGTCGCCCAGCGGACCCATGGCGTGATGGATGAGCGCGTCCAAGGCGGCGAGCTGATCGGCCGTGTCATCGCATCGCGTGAGCCAACGCAACTTCAGCGACGCCCACTCCTCGGGTGCCGCCTCGGCGTCGACGAACTCCAGCTGCCATTGCAGCACGAGCAGGCCGTCGCTAGCTGGCAACTCCTCCGCTTGTTCGCTGAGCAGGACCAGCTCGTCGCCGAGGGAAGCTGCGCCATCGCTGTCCACGGCCGACTTTGCGACTGCAAATGCAGCTTCGGCTTGATCGGACGCGAGGTGGGCGGCGACCGCTAAGCGGCGGCTGACGGCGGAGGTCGTCTCTGGATTGTTGACCGCGGCGATAGCGGCATCTCGCCAGCTCGGATCGCCTGCCGCCCGCTGCAGCGCGATGCCTCGGACCAGCAGCGTCGGATCGTTCGGCGCGAGCGCCCGTATACGCGCGAAGACGCTCGCCGCACGACCCGGATTGGCGAGCCCACCCGTCCAAAGATCAAGCGCCTGCGTGAGCAGCTTGCGGCGCTGCTCGGGGTCTTCGCTGGCGTCCGCCTCGGCCTCCAGCGCGTCCGCTAGGCCCTCGTTGGCGCCTGCGGCGAGCAACAGGTCGCGACGCTGCGCGCGCACGGCCGGGTCGTCGCGGTGCTCCAACGCCATGCCGAGGTAGGCCGCGGCCGTCTCGGCGTCATCGGCGGATGCAGCCAACTCCGCTGCGCGGATCAGCACTTCGGCTTGGTCGTTCGGCGATCTCGCCCACTCCAAGCTGCCGAGCAGTGCGTCCAAGACGGCGTCGGGCGCGGCGACGCCGGTCAACGCTTGCCAGCGCTGACCGTCCGTCGGTGCCAGCGCGAATCGCATCGCGCGCGGTGCGAGCGCGCTCGGATCCGCCTCGGACCAGGCCACCAGCCAGGCCTCGTTGATCGCTGGCCCGTGCACCTCAACCGCGATGCTCAGGAGCTCGACTCGCGCCGTGGCCTCGGCTGTGTGTAGCAGCAACGCGTCCACCAACTCGGGGGCGCGCGCGCCGTCCAGCCACAGCTGACGTAGCAGTGGCTCATCCTCCTCGGATGGCGCGATCGCCGCCGCTCGCAGGGCGTCGACCACAGCTAGCTCCGGTGTCGGCTGGCGACGGGCCAACGTCCGCAGCGCGGTGGACGCGTACGCGGCGTCCTTGTCGCTGGCGGCGGTCTGCAGCAGCGCCGAGATCGCCTCGGACGCAGTGCGAGCCACGTCTGCGTCGCTCGCCTCAAGGCTCCCTGTCGCAACGGCGAGCATCAGCAAGTCGATCCGCTCTTCGGCTGGCGCCTCGGCCAGCGCGTCTCGCAACACCACGAACGCCGCAGCTGGCCCGGCGCCGTAATTGGCCTCGTGGTCCGCCAAGCGCAGTCGGAGGTCGCGTCGCTGCGGCTCTGTCGCCGATCGCGCGACGGCGGCGCTCAAGTGGGCGGAGAGCCGCGGCCCCGCCACGTCGGGTGCCATGGCGCCTAGCGCGAGGTCTCGCAGCGTGAACGCCTCATCGTCCTCGGGCGCGTCCGCTAGCGCGGCGTCCAGCAGCTCAGCCGCCTCGTGCCAAGCCTCTCGCGCCAACGCCCGCTCCGCGAGATCGCGGCGCAAGGTGTTGCGCGCCGTAAGGTCTGCGATCTCGTCCGCGGCGATAGCGAGCAGACCGTCAACCTCGTTGCGTTCGTCATCGGACTCCGCCAGCGCCCGCAGGGCTGCGACCGTGTCGGCATCGGTCGGGTCGGCAACGACGAGCTGTTGCAGCTGCGCCTGAGCGCTGTCGCGATCGCCGCTCGCAGCGAAGGCCGCCGCGAGGCTGGTGCGCTCGGCGCGGACGTCCAGGCCGGCCGGCGCGGCCTCCAAGCGCTCCAATCGCAGCGTCTGGGCCGAAACAGGTTGTCCCGCGTCGGTGAGCGCCGCGATGAGATCGTCAAAGACGACCGAACTCGGGGCGTCGCGCCACAAGGCGGTCCAAGCCGCGAGGCCGACCTCGCGGGTGGCCTCATCTTCCACCTGCGCGCGAAAGCCGCGCAGCTGTAGGCCCGGCCGCGCGGCCTCGGGTGCCGCTGCCGCTGCCTCCGCCCACGCCTCCGCCCGCGCCGCCGCGCTGACGCCGCTCGCGTCCGCGGCTTCGTCGAGCGCGTTGATCAGCGCTGTCTGTCCGGGCGACGTGATCAGCGCGCCAGCGAGTCGCTCGAACGCGAGCTTGGGGTCCGCCGCCGCGCGCCGGAGCTGCAGCGTGACCGCCACAGCGGTCTCGGCGCCGGCCGCCCACGCCTGAAGCACCGCGTCCCGCAAGTCGTCTTGGCCCAGGGCTTCGAGTCGTGCAGCGATGGTCTCCGCCATCGCGTGGCTTGTGGCGGGCAAACCGGGATCCGCCTGCGAGAGCAGCGCCGCCCCCGCGCGGGCTGCGACCTCCGCGTCGTCTGGCGATTGCGCCAGCACGTGCATCCAGTGGCCCGTCGCCGCGGCGCCGTCTTCGTCCTCAAGCAGCGTCGCCAGATCGCGATGGATCCCGACGATCACCGCCGCCGATGCGGCCGCGGAGTCGCCTGCGCTGTCGGTGCCGCTGTCGGCGCCGGGCGCGCCGATCGCCGCGTTCGTGCCCTGTGTCAACGCCGCGAGGCGGGCCTCCAGGGCCTCCCGCGTCGCCTTGACATCGCCACTGGCGAGCTCCAGCCAGGCCGCCCAGAGCAGCTCCGAGTCCGGCAACGTCACTAGGCCACGCTTCAGCGCAGCGACCGCGTCTTGCGGCGCGCCACGCTCGTCGGCATGCAGCATCGAGAGCCGCAGCCACGTCAGCTCAACCTCGTCCGGCGCCGCGCCGGCAGGATCCACCGCGCCGGCCGCGAGGCGCGATGTGAGCACGTCAGCGACCGCATCAAGGTCGCCCGCGTCTCGGTGCAGCGCCTCCAGCGCCTCGTAGGACTCCAGCGCCGCGGGGGCCAGCGCGCGCAGCGCCGTCCACGCCGCGATGGCGCGTTTGGCGTCGCCACTGGTCGCTGCGCGTGTCGCGACAAGGCGGAGCAGCGCGTCGTTCGGCGCAGCGCCGGCCGAGAGGCCCGATTCGGCATCTAGCGTCGCGTCTAGGCCGCTGTCAGCGCGGGCATCTGCGATCGCCAAGGCGCGTGTCCACACGGCCAGATCGGTCCGGGCGAACGACACCGCCTCGGCCGCCTTCGCGAGCGCGAGTGGCCCGTTGTCGGCGTGCCCGTGCGCCAGGTCCGCTTGGTCGAGGAGCGCGGCCACATGTTCGGGGCTACCCACCTCGGCGTCGGCGCTCAGCACCTCGACGCAGCGAAGGACCTCGTCCCAGCGCTGGTGCGCTCGAGCTGTCGGCAGCAACAGCGTCGCCGCGGCCTGCGCCTGTTCGGGCAGATCGAGGCGTCCGGCCAAGATCGCGATGACGAGCTCCTCATCGTCAGACAGGCGCTCCGCGGTCGCTGCGGCCGGCAAAATAGCCGCAGCAGCGCGCAACACCGTCGCGTGGTCGTCGACGTCCGCCAGCTCGATGCGTCGCACCGCGGCCGCGGCTCTCGCCTCGCAGCCGCCGACTGCGGTCGCTAGGTAGGCGTCCAGGGCGACGCAGAGCGCTGGCTCGTCCCCTGCCTGTTCACATGCCGCCAGCCGCTGCGACCAGGCATCCGGGTCATTCGGGGCGAGTGATACGATCGTCTCGTACAGCCGCGCCGCGGACGTGGGATCATGGGCCACACCGTCGCAGATGCCCGCGGCGCGGCGCAGCGCCTCTACTTTCTCTTCGCCCTGCAGCGTCTGCGCGAGGCGCTCCAAGGTCACGACGACCTCCGGCCAGTTGCCCTGCTCCACGAGCAGTCGCTCGCGGGCGACCAACAGCGCGACGTGTGCGTTATCCGCCGTCGCCGTTGACGTCGCCGCTGACATCTCGGCGTCAATCGCTTCGAGCGCGGCGTCGAGATCGACACCCTCGCCCGCCGCCCACGCCGCCACGGCGATGAGGGCGGCTTGGGCTGCGTCCGGAGCGGCGTCGCGCAGTCGCGCCACCGCGGCGGCCACAGCGGCGACGACGCCTTCGGATTCACCGGCCCGTTCGGCGGCTTCACAGAGGCGATCGGTGTCCGAGATCAGGTCATCGGCCGTCGCCGCGTCAGCCATGGCCTGTTGCCACGCGGCGCGCGCTTCGCCCCAGTCGTCCCGGTCTTCGGCGCGCTCGGCGAGCTGGCGTCGGGTGCTCGCACGGGCTGGTCCGCGCGCGGCCAGCGTGGCGAGGGCTTGCTCAAGCCAGGCGTCGTCCTGGGCAGACTCGGCCAGCGCGAGCAGCTCAGTCGCCACGGCGGTCGCCAGCTCGTCGTCTTCGCTGTCCGTGGTGTGCAAGAGCGCGAGCCCGCACAGTTCGACAGCGCGCTCGGGCTGCTGGAGTTCGAGGGCTGCGGACTGCGCTGCAGCGCGCAACGGCGCGACCGCGGCGACGCCCTCAAGGTCTGCCGCCATCGCCTCCAATTGCGACACAAACGTCTCGGCGGCGTCGTCGCCATCGCCAAGCGCGGCGCGCAGGCTGTCGACGTCACCGCTTGCGACCGCCGCACGCTGGGCCAGCTTCTGACCGAGTGGCGACGTCGGACGGAGCGTCAACAGGCGCGCCACAGTAGACTGTGCCGCGCTGAGGTCGCCGCGACCCTCGGCATGAGCGCCCGCGAGTTGCTCGAGCAGATCTCCGCGCTCGCCATCGGACAATCGGTCATCGTCCAGCAAGACCTCTAGGACGCCGACCTGCTCGTCCGCGCGTCCAACCGCGCCGTACAGGCGACTCAACCCACGCAGGGCCGCAGGGTGTGCGGGTCGTAGCTCGCGCAGGTCTTCGAACAGGGAGATGGCGAGCAGCTTGTCGTCGAGCGCCCAGGCTGCCAGCGCGGCGGCCTCCTCAAGCACCGTCACGGCAGCGTCATCGTCGCTGTGGCGGCGGCGCCACGTCAGCGCCGTCACGAGATGACGATCGTCGCCGAGCTTGCGCGCAGCCTGCTCAATAGCCCTGTCATCTATCGTAGGGTCATGTGCCGTTGGGTCATCGTGGGCGTCGTCGCCTTCGGTCGACCCCGCTGCGGTCGATCCCGCGGGCCGCATCGCTACCAGCGCGTTGAGCGCGCGCGTGGCGAGCCCCGTTGCGTCGTAGGACTCGGTGGTGATGCGCAGCAAGGTGCGCGCGGCCGCGCGACCGCGGTCAGGATCGTTCAGGCGCAGCGCGAGCCGCTCCGCCAGCTCCTGCCAAGCCTCGACCGCCGCCAACGCCTCATCGAACGCCTCATCGAGGCCGGGTCGCTCCACGTCCAGCCGCGCGACGCGGCGCAGCAGCGTCACGTGAGCGCTCGGATCGGCGAGCGCTGCGTCCTTTCCGTGCAAGTCAGCACGGCGACTCAGCGCGTCCGCCAGGGCCTCTTCGTCCCCGGCGGCCTCGGCTTGATTGGCGCGTCGCTCCAGCACATCGCGCAGCTCGGTCCAGCGCTGGTTCGCCCCATAGAGCCGGACCAACGCGTCCGTCGCTTCGGGGTGGTTTGGGGCGCCCGCCAGCACACGATGCCACGCCTCAATCGCGCGATCAGGGCTGTCCATCTCGCCTTCAGCCAGCTCAGCCATGGCGCGGGCGATGCGCACGGCCTCTTCGCCTGCAGCGCCCGGCAGCCGATGACTCAGCACCATGTACAGACGCTTGACGTCGCCCGCGGCTCGGAATCGCGCTTCAAAGAAGTCGAGCGCGACGTTGTTGCGAGGATCCAGGGTGCGGACACGCCGCATGTAACGTTCAGCCTGATCGTCGTTGCCACCCTGGATCGCCACGCGTGCCAGCGCCAGGCAGACCAACGCCTCGCCGTCGCGATCGCACTGTTTCACCGTGTGAAGACGCAGCTGATCGAGCTGCAGCGAGGCCGCGATCTCGCCGCCGATCGCACGCAGGGCCAGCAGACGCGCCTGCACCCCCAGATCGTCGGGGAGCGCCTCGCTCAGCACTTCGAGGGCACGCTGCGCCACGTCGGGCTGCCGCTGGTCGACCTCAAAGCGATTGGCCAACTCGTCTGCCGTGCGCAGACGTTCGTGCATGGGTTGCTCGCAATCGAGTGACGCCGCGAGCGCCCGGCCTAACATCTCGGGATCGCCGACCGCACGAGCTACTTCGGCCCACAGCGGCGCGGCCTCCTGAGGCTCGGCGCCAGAGTCCACGGCGTCCGCCAACACGGCGCTCACGTCCGCCAGCGGCTCGTCGCCGGCGAGGAGCAGCTGGGCGTACTCCAGCAAAACGGCGCCCCGCTGCGTGCCCGTCGCCTCAGCGATCTCCATGCGTTTTGCGGTCAGCACCTCATGGCGATCTTCGCGCTGCGACGCCGCGATCTCGCGCAGCTCTCCGGGCTCGCCCGCCATGGCCTCCACGGGCTCACCGAGGGCGTCGAGGGCCTCGAGCGCAAGCACGGCTCGGGTGCCATGTCCGAGGCTGATGTGGGCCCGCGCCGCCCGAAGCAGGGCCCACGATCGCTCGTCTTCCGGCGCCAGGGCAGCTACGGCGTCGAACAGATGACCGAGTCGACCCAGCCGCGACAGCGCCTCATCATCTTCGGCGGCCTGACACAGCCGCTCGCCGATCTCAAAACGGGGGTGTTGTCGAAACGCCTCACGCAGCAGCAGGAGCTCACGCTCTGGATCTGCGGCGCCGACTAGGTTCGCGGCACGCTCAAGCAGCGCGCCCTTCGCCCGCGGATGGCGCTCATGGGCTGCAAAGACGACGAGGCGATCGGCGACTTCAGCGCGGACCTCGCTGGTTTGGTCGTCCCGCAGCTGAGCGATGAGCTTCACCACGTCGCCGCGGGTCGGGGATTGCAGGGTCGTCGGCGTAGCGTCGGACATCAGCCCTCCTGGTGGCAGATGGCCGAGGTGTGGCCAGCCCTGCGCGCGTGTGCAGAAAGATACCTGCGGGCATCGCGTCGGACAAGCGCGCGAGGTTGAGCGTTCCTAGCGTGCGTAGCGATCTTCGAGGCGGACTACGTCGTCGAGCTCAGGCGTGCTGACCTCAACAAGGCGCACGTCGACGTCATCGGCCGCGAAGCGATGCACGGTCCCAGGGGCGACATGGAATGCCTCACCGGGGTCCAAGTACTGCACCACGACGTTCGGACGCGCGCCGATCTCCAGCCGCAGTCGCCCACTCAGCACGCAGACCGTCTCTTCTTTTTTCTCGTGATACTGGCGCGAGAGCTCTTCGCCGGCGCGGATGATCAAGAATTTTCCGGCGTATCGCGCCGTCTCGGCCCAGATCTCTTCGTGGCCCCAAGGCTTCTCAACAATTCGCATGCGCGCACAGCCTCCCCGCGGTCTCGCCGCGAGCCAACAGCATGCGCCGGCTTGGCTGCACAGGCAACGCTACGACCGCCGTCCGGCAAGGACCGCTGCGCCAATGTGCAAGGTCAGCGCACACAAGGCCGCGTAGACCAACTGCGGCAAGATCGTGAGCGGCGCCGTCAGGCCCGCCAGCGCCTCCGTGAGCACCAGCGGCGCCGGGTAGCCGCTCTGATTGGCGACGATCAACTCGACGACCGCCGCCATCCAAAAAAACGCCGTCCCCACGAGCACGCCAAATCCGGACACCAGATCGCCCCGCAGCACCTGTCCCGCTCCGGGGAGCAGCAGGCCAGCGATCAGGGGGCGGCGATCAGGTGCAGTAGCGTTCATGGCCCTACGCTGCCACGGTCTCGGCGGCCTGAGAACCCCATCGCGCAGCCTTTCCCGGCGCTTTTGGCCCCGATCACCGGGCTAGCCGGCGCGTGCCCTTGTCAGAAGCGGCGACGACGCGCTATGCGATCGACTCTCATCACCCTGGAGATACGCGCCATGACTTTCACCGCGCACAGCCCCGCGTTTCGCACACGTCGATTCCTCAACTGGTTTCCGATGGGGCTGACGTACGCGTTCCTCTACATGGGCCGCTACAATCTGACGGTGGCGAAGACCTCGCTCGGCGACCTGATGACGAAGGAGGACTTTGGCATCATCTTCGCCGCCGGCACCTTCTGCTACGCTTTTGCGTTCCTGCTCAACGGCCCGCTCGTAGACCGGCTCGGCGGGCGGCTCGGCATCTTGCTGGCGTCGGCGGGCGCTGCGGTGGCCAACCTCGCGATGGCCTTCTACCTGCATGACCTGCTCATCGATCCCACGACGGGCAAGGACACGATGGTGCTGACCTTCAGCATCCTGTACGCCGTCAACATGTACTTTCAGTCCTTTGGCGCGGTCTCCATCGTCAAGGTCAACTCAAACTGGTTCCACGTCAGCGAACGCGGCGGGTTCTCCGGCATTTTCGGCACGATGATCTCATCGGGCATCTTCTTGGCCTTCACCGTCAACGGCTGGCTGCTCCACCTCGCGACCGACAATATCGGGCCGAAAAGCCAGTGGGTGGTCTTCGCCGCGCCGGCGGTGCTGCTCGGCATCATGTTCTTTGTCGAGTTCGCGCTGCTGCGCAATCAGCCCACAGATGCGGGCCACAAGCGCTTCGACACCGGCGACGCGTCGAGCGGCGACACCTCCGATGAGCCGGTGCCCACCCTCGTGCTGTTCAAGCGCATCCTGACCCACCCGGTGATTCTGACCATCGCCCTGATCGAGTTCTGCACCGGCGTGCTGCGCAACGGCGTCATGCATTGGTTCCCGATCTACGCGAAAGAGGTCTGGGTGCTGCCGAACCATCACGCCCTGGTCTACGGCCAGTGGACGCACATGTGGCTGATCGGGGTGATGTTTGCCGTCGCCGCGGTCTCCGGCTTCTTGGCCTCGAAGGCCACCGGAAAACGTCGCGCCTTCCTGGCCGCGTTGGCCGTGCTCGCCTTCCTTGCGCCCTTTGTGCAAGGCGGCTGGGGCGGCATCCTGTTTGTGGCAGGGGTGGTCGGCGGCAACGTCGCGGGCTGGGTGTCCGACTTGGTCTTTCAGTCCCGGCGTGGACCCGCGGCAGGTGGCCTGTACGCCATGCTCGCGCTGTGCACCGTCATCATGATGTTCACGCTCGCAGTACCGGGCAACGTCGTCGGTGACGCTCCGGCTGGAACGGGGCTGCTGGCCGGTGACGAGGTGCGTGAGCTCGGCGGCCGCAAGGTCGAGGGCTGGGCGGACGCCTCTGCCGCGGTCAAGTGCTGGCCGGCGCGCTGCATCGACTCGAAGTGGGACGCCAAACGCTGCATCTGCACCACGAAATCAGGGGTTGAGGGCACCTCGGCCGCCTCGGAAGGGTTCATCCCCGCCTTGGTGCTGCGCGCGGGGAAGATGCTGCGTGTGAAGATCGCCGATCCGATGATGACGCAGCGCGCCGGCGACAAGCGAAAACTCAAGGTGCGACCGGTGTTGCCGATGTCGCCCTTCTTTCTCGGCACGGTGGTGTTCCTGATGAGCCTCTGTGTCATCGGCACCCACGGCCTGCTCTCCGGCACCGCCACGATGGATTTCGGCGGTCGCAAGGGCGCGGGCACGGCGGTCGGCGTGATCGACGGCTTCGTCTACCTCGGCACAGGCGTGCAGTCGCTCAGCCTGGGCTATCTGACCTCACAATCTTGGAGCTACTGGCCGATGTTCCTGCTGCCCTTCGCGGTGATCGGGTTCTTGCTCTGCCTCCGCATCTGGAACGCCAAACCCGGCGGCGGTGGTCACTGAAAGCCTGGATTCTCGCCTGATCAGCGACCGACGCGCAGCGACTTCACCGTCGCCGCGAGCGCCTCGCCGTGGCTCTTGCGCAGGGCGATCGGGGCGTACAGCGACGCGACGTACAGCCCATCCTCGACCTCAACGACCACCTGATAGAGCACCTGCCGATTGGCGCCGACAAGATCGATGGCCTCGATGTAGTGGCCCACCAAGTCGCCGAGCTCCACCGGCTCGTTCGCCGTGATCCCGGCCTGACCGCTGCGTTGCACCAGCGCGATCTTCTCCTTGAACCAGCGCTCCGCCCCCTGCTCCGGCGTGCGTGTGCGCCGCACGTTCAGCAAAAACACGAGGCCGCCGTGCTGCTTGAGCGTCCACACCCGATCGGCGGCCCGCTCAAAGCTGGTCGGCACCTCGAGCGTCGCGCCGGTACCGCGAACGTCCTGACGGGCGCGCTTGTCCAGCTTGATCTTGTCGGGATCGAGCTGGCGCACGGTCTGCGTCAACCCGCCACAAGCCACCGCGGCGCAGGCGACCAGCGTCAGCAGCGCGCAGAGTGATGCGGCGCGCAGGGCGGCGCGGCGACGAGGTTGGATGGGCAAAGGCATGCGCGTGGGGTGCTCCTGACGTTGAAACGCCCGCAGCCGCGCCGCCTATTCCGGGCGACCCTAGCGGACCAGTGTGCTGACGCGCGCGCTGAGTTCGTCGAGCGTCTGCGTGCGGTCGGACGCGCCGAAGACCTGCATGTCGGCGTCGACCAGTCTGGCGTTTCGATCTGGGCTGAGCAAGACCGTGAGCTGCGGCGCGGCGAAAGAACCCCGCAAAAAGGCGTGATCCGCGAGCCCGAGCACGTTGGTTGTGACGACGACGACCAGCCCGGCGCTGAGCAGCGGCGTCAAGGTGCGTTGCAGCTGCTCGGCGAGCTGCGCCCGCGCGGTGTCGATGCTGGTGTCGCGCGGCGCCTCAGCGAGCACGTTGGCGCTGTCGAGCAGCACGGCGTGCATGCCGTCGGCGACGAGACGCTCGGTGACCTGGACGGCAAGATCGGCCTTGCCTTGGTCGCGATCCCCCGCGATGACGATGAGCCCCGAGCGATGCCCCCGCAGCTGTTGCCAGCGGTCGACCCCGGCGGGCTGCGCTTTCCATTGAAAATCAGGGAGGAAATCGACGGCGCGGCGACCCTCTCGCGGCACCGCAATCAGGGTCAGAAGCTGGCCGCCGCCCCACAGATCGTAGCCGTCGAGCAGCACGAAGCGCCGGGTCTGCGGACAACCACCCTCGATGTCAGCGGCGATCGGATGCGTCAACAGGAGCTGCACCTCCGCGATCTCGTTGCGCTCCACGGAGGTGCGATCATAGAGCGTCGTCAGCGTCGCGGCGTCAGTCGACGACGGAATCGAAACGACCTCGCACTCCAGCTCTGCGGTGCCTAGGCGCAGCCCGTACATCGCGCCGACACGCAGCGGTCGCTGACCGAGCCAGAAGATGCGGCCGGTCAGCAGCTGGCCTGTGATCGGCGTCGCCTCTGGGTGGTGCATGACCTCGCCGCGCGGGATGAACAGCTCGTCTTCCAGCACGATCGTCGTGCTCTCGCCTGCCATCGCCGAGATCGGATCGGGCGCCGAGAACTGCCGCAGGGCCTTGATCCGCGAGCGCTTGCCGCTCGGGCTGAACACGACATCATCGCCAACACGCAGCCGACCGCTCTCGATGCGACCCACCACCATCCGCTCGTCATTGCCGTGCCGATTGAACTTGTAGATGTCCTGCACCGGCATGCGCAGCGGCCCTCTGTCCAAGCTCGGCGAGCGATTCAGGCTCTCCAGCGCCTCCAGCAGCGTCGGTCCCTGCCACCAGTCCAGCTTTTCGGACCGAAACACAACGTTTTCGCCGCCACGCGCGCTCACCGGCACCCAGTGTGTCGGGGTGATGCCGCACTCTTTGAGAAACGCGCCGTAGCTCTCGACCAGCTCCTCGAAGCGACCCTGATCAAAATCGATCAGGTCGAGCTTGTTGATCACCACCACCATCTGCTTGACGCCCAGCAAACTGAGCAACTTGCCGTGCCGCCGCGAGTTCTCCTTGATGCCTTCGTGCGCGTCGAGGAGCAGCAACGCCGCCTCGGTGCGGGCCGCGCCGGAGACCATGTTGCGCAGAAACTCCACGTGCCCAGGCGCGTCGACCAGGATGTAGTCGCGTTGGTCGGTCTTGAAGAACGAGCGCGCGCTGTCGATGGTGATGCCTTGCTCGCGCTCCGCCTCCAGCGCGTCGAGCAGAAAGGCGAACTCAAACGCCCT
>CALENB010000227.1 GCA_937910235.1 uncultured Myxococcales bacterium
CAGCTGCTCGACGCGGCGCCGAAGGCCTGCCCAACACACACGACCGACGTCGTCCGTGACGCTGCGCCCGCCGCCGGAACGTTCCCGGTCATCGTCTTCTCCCACTGTCACAACTGCACGCGCTTCTCGTCCCTCGCGCTGCTGCGCCGGCTCGCCAGCCATGGCTTTGTCGTCTTGGCGCCCGACCACGCCGGCAACACGCTTTTTGATGAGCTGGCAGGGCAGGGCGTCGCCCTCGGCAAAGCATTCCTAACCGTGCGTGTCGGTGACCTGAAGGCCGCGCTGGATCAGCCGCCGATCGCGCTCGCAGGACATCTTGACCTCAGCCGCGTCGGCGCGCTCGGCCACAGCTTCGGGAGCGTCACCGCTGGCCTGTTTACGCAGGAAGACAAACGCGTCAGCGCCGTCGTCGGCGTCGCGGCGCCCATGCAGAACCCCCTGCTGCCCGGCGTCGACATGAAGAAGCTCACGCTGCCGCTGATGCTCCTCCTCGCCCGCGAGGACAACTCCATCACCGTGGTCGGCAACCAGTTCATCCAAAACAACTTCGCGGCGGCGCTTGGTCCCGCCTGGAAGCTGGAGGTAGACGACGCTGGGCACTGGTCGTTTTCGGACATCGCGGGGCTGCATAGCTTCTTCGACCCAGGCTGCGGTAAGGCCGAGCGCATGACGGATGGGACGCCGTTCACGTACCTGCCGGTCGCAGACGCGCAGCACATCGCGGCGAGCTGGATCAGCGCGTTCTTTGCCGCGCACCTGAACAAGGACGCCGGCGCCATCGACTTTCTCGCCGCGCCGCCCGCGGATTCCCGAGCCCACATCGCGCGAAAGCCCTAGAAACTAAGGTTCACGGCGCTGAGGTGCATGGCGGTACTGCGCATGCTATCGGCGCACCGGCAGTCGACGTCGCCGCCGCCGCTGCATCACGGCTTGCTGTAGAAGTTCGTCTGCTCGAAGCAGTACAGGTGGCCTCGGTACGACGAGGAGCACTTGTCGGACGTACACGCATACGTCCAGGTGCTGCTCGTCGATGTCGCGATGCCTGTGGCCGCGTAGTAAAACGATGACGTGCTCGTGGTGTTGGTCTTCCAGCCGACGCAGTTGGCGGAGCTCGAGCTGTTGTTCCGCACGCCCGACGTCGATGTGCCCGTGTGGACCTTGGGTTTGTAGGACGAGCTGCAATACGAGAGGCTCGCCGAATCCGAAGGACCAACGGGCTGTCCCTTCTCGTTAATGGAGATGGGATTGTCCAAGGTGCCATCGACGAGGTCATTCCAGTTCAGCGCGATGGTTTGGCCATCCAAGCGGCGATACGGCACGGAAGACTTGTCGAAGTACAGCGCTGGCCACTCCACGGAATCGCTGAGCCACGCGTTCCACGTGCCACCGAGCCCCGCCGCTTCCGCCAGCCCTTGGCATTTTGCGTGGCCACCGGCGACGCCGCCCAAGTTTGCGTCATAGATCGCGCTGGTCAGGAACACCCGACGTGACGCAACACAGCCGGCCGCAGGCTTGTACGTACACTCTCCGGTGTCCTTGTTGCAGCTGTCGATGGTGCAGGTGTTCTTATCGTCACAGCCGCCCGACGCGTTCTTGTCCACGCCGCCGACGCATTTGCCCGAGTTGCAGATGGCGCCGAGCAAACACAAGTTGCCGTCCGTGCAAGGGTTGAGGTCCGCGGCCTTCACCGTCGTGCATTTGTCCGCCGCTTCGTCGCAGGTGTTGATGGTGCACTCGGTGCCGTCGCCGCAGGACTTGATAGCTGAGGCGACCTTGCGAATCCGGTGGTTGTTGGCGTCTGCAATGTAAGTGGCGCCCTTGCTGTCCACGGTCACGCCCATCGGAGAGTAGAACTGAGCGATGTCCGTCGACTCGTCGAGGAGCCCGGCCGTGCCAGTGCCCGCAAACGTCGTGGTCAAGCCGTCCTGCGCGATGAGCCGAATGACGTGGTTGCCATAATCCGCCACGAGGATCGCGTCATCCGCGCCGACCGCCACGCTGTGGGGCGTGTTGAACTGCGCGGCGACGCCTTTGCCATTCAGCAGCGGCGTGTTGCCGTTGCCCGCGATGGTCGTCACGGCGAAACCCGCCGCGGCGATGCGGCGAATCCGGTGATTGCTCGAATCAGCGACGTAGATGTTGCCCTTGCTGTCGATCGCGACGCTGCGGGGGTAGTAGAAACGCGCCGAGGTCGCGGCGCCATCCAAGAAGCTCGCGGATCCAGAACCCGCCACAAACGTCACGTTGCCCACCGGGTCGATCCGGCGGATGCGATGGTTGTAGGTGTCGGCCACGTACGTCATCCCGGTCTTCAAGTCGGTCTCGACGCCTTCTGGCCGATTAAACCGGGCCGCAGCCCCCTTGCCGTCGCTGTAGCCGCCGCTGGACTGACCAGCGAACGTCGATGTGGCGCCGCTGGGCGTGACGAGGCGAATTCGGTAGTTGTAGCTGTCCGCCACCAGGATGTTGCCCGACTTGTTCACGGTCACGCCCGCGGGGTAGTAAAAGCGCGCGGTCGCGCCTTGGCCCTCGGTAAAGCCAGCGCTGGCCTGCCCTGCGAGGGTCGTGACGACGCCGTCGGCAGAGATGCGACGAATTCGCTGATTGCTGCGGTCTGCGATGTAGACCACACCCGTACCGCTCACGGCTACGTCACGCGGCGCGTTGAACTTGGCTTTCGGACCTGGACCCTCCAGGATTCCGGCGGTGGAGCCGGCAAATGTGTACACATCGCTGAGGTTTCCAACGCATTTCCCGTTCGCGCAGCGGTCATTCACGGTGCAGAACTCGCCGTCTGAGCAGACGCCCTGCGTCGGCGGGAAGTAGCAGCCGCCCGAGAAGCTGTTGCACAAATCCTGGGTACACGCGTTGCCGTCGCTGCACGTTTTGGCCTTGCCGCCGCCACATTTTCCCGCCGCGCTGCAGGTCGCGCCCGCGCTGCAGGCGTCCCCGTCGTCGCAGGCGCCGCCGGTCGGGATCTTCGAGAAGACGCACTTGCCGGTCGTCTTGTTGCAGGAGTCGGCTGTGCAGCTGTCGCCGTCGTTGCACACCGTCTGGGTCGGCAGCAGCTTGCGGATCCGGTAGTTGTTGTAATCCGCGATGTAGATCGTGCCATCTTTGGCGACGGCGACGCCCGCGGGCGAGTTGAACTTCGCCGCCGCCGGCGTGCCGTTGGCGTAGCCCTGGCCGGCCGTCCCGGCGAGGGTGTAGACGTCGGCCTGCATCGTCACGCGCCGCACGAGGTGCGCGCCTTGCTCCACGAGGATGAGGTTGCCGACCGGGTCGACCGCCAGCCCTGAGGGGTACGTCAGCGTCGCGCCCGCGCCGTTGCCGTCCGCCTTGCCAGAGGTGCTGCTGCCCACAAAGGTGGTGACGTTGCCGTCCGGCGCGATCTTCCGGATGCGATGATTGCCATAGTCAGCGACAAAAAGGTCGCCCGTCTTGCCCAGCACGACATCGTACGGCTGGTTGAATCGCGCCGTCGCCGCGGGTCCATCGATGATGCCGCTGGACGCTGAGCCGGCGACCGTCGAGACCGCGCCTGACGCGGTGATCTTGCGGATCCGATTATTGGAGCGGTCGGCGACATACACGTTGCCGGCTGCGTCCACGTCCAGGCCTTCGGGGTAGTAGAACCGCGCTGTGGTGCCGACGCCGTCGAGGAAACCGCCCGTTCCGCTGCCAGCCAGCGTGCTCGTCATCCCATTCGCCTGCACCTTGCGCACGCGGTGATTGTTGTAGTCGGCGACGTACACCACGCCCTTTGTATCGACCGCGATTCCTGCGGGGTAGTAGAACCGCGCCGACGTGCCGGCGCCGTCCAAGAAGCTCGCGCTGCCCGATCCGGACAAGACGCTCGCCGTGCCGGTGACGGTCACCTTGCGGATCCGGTGGTTGTAGCGGTCTGCCACGTAGACGTTGCCCGCCGCATCGACCGCGACGTCGTCTGGATGGTAGAAGCGCGCGGACGCCGCCGCGCCGTCGGCAAATCCGGACACCCCGCTCCCGCTGAACAACGCCGCATCTCCGGCGCCAGAGACGCATTTTCCACCCAAGCAGATGTC
Organism: uncultured Myxococcales bacterium; assembly: GCA_937910235.1. Classification (GTDB taxonomy): domain Bacteria; phylum Myxococcota_A; class UBA9042; order UBA9042; family UBA9042; genus UBA9042. Next base: position 4,065 of record CALENB010000227.1, read on the forward strand.
CGCGAGCGTACAGGCGTCGCCGTCGTTGCAGGTCTTCGCCAGCGCGACGTACTCGCACTCCCCGGTGAACGCGTTACAGGAGTCGGTGGTGCAGGGGCTCTTGTCGTCACAGCTCTTGGTGGTGCCCTTGCATTGGCCGGCGAAGTCGCAGGTGTCGCCTGTCGAGCACGAAGAGCCGTCGTCGCAAGCGTCGCCAGCCTTGAGTGTGTCGTGCTGGCATGCGCCGAGCTTCGTGTCGCATTTGTCGAGCGTGCACGCGTTGCCGTCGTTGCAGGTCTTCACACCGGTCTGCAAACGGCGGATGCGGTTCGACACGGTGTCAGCGACGATCAATGTGCCCTCTTTATCGCCCGTAATACCCCACGGCAGGTTGAACTGCGCGACCGAGCCAGCGCCTTCGACGTAGCCGGCGGTGCCTGTGCCCGCCACGGTGACGACCGTGCCGCTCGCCGTGATCAACCGCACGCGGTTGCCATCTCGCTCCACAACCGCGACATCGCCAGTGGCGAGCGCGAACACGTCCGCGGGCGTGCTGAAGCGAGCGCTGGCCGCCGCGCCATCGAGGTAGCCCTTGCTGCCGTCGCCGGCCAGCGTTGTCACGGTGCCGTCCGCGGCGACACGACGAACGCGGTGATTGTTGCCGTCAGCCACGTACACAACGCCGTTGGCAGCGACCGAGATGCCCCACGGATAGTTGAACTGCGCAGCGGCGCCCTTGCCTTCTTTGAAGCCCGCCGTGCCGCTGCCGGCGAGCGTCGTCACCACACCGGCCACACCGTTGGTGGCCGAGCCGATCTTGCGGATTCGCTGATTGAACGTGTCCGCGACGTAGACGTTGCCCTGCTTGTCGACGGCGATGCCCTGGGGGTTGTAGAAGCTCGAGGAGCCAGCGACGCCGTCCTTCCACGTGCCGGATCCGTTGCCTGCGTAGTTGCTCACCTCTCCCTTGGTCGACACGCGTCGAATCCGGTGATTGCCCGAGTCGGCCACGTAGACCGAGCCGTCGCCGCCCACCGTCATGTCTTCAGGGCTAGCGAAACTGGCGTTTGAGCCTGCGCCATCGACATACCCCTTGGTGCCCGATCCGGCGAGCGTGCCGACCTGCCCCTGCGGCGAGATGGTGCGCACACGATGATTGTCGCGGTCGGCCACGTAGATCGTGCCGTCTGGGCCGAGATGGACGCCGCGTGGCACCGCGAACTTCGCGGCCTGACCGTTGCCATCCTGGTAACCCGTCGCGCCAGATCCCGCCACGAGCGTCGTCTTCGGCGTCGCGCCGGTCAGGCACTTGCCCGTGACGCAGCTCTCACCAGCGGTGCAAGCGTTGCCGTCGTCGCACGCGCCCGTCTTTACCTTGTGGCTACACGCCTTGGTCGCCACGTTACAGATGTCCTCGGTGCACGAGTTGCCATCGTCGCAGCCCTGTTGTCCGGCCGGTGGGGTGCAAGCCGAAGCCGCGTCGCAGGCCTCGCCCGTCGTGCAGGCCTCGCCATCGTCGCACGGCGTGCCAAGCGCCAGCGGGGTGTTGCTGCACTTGCCCGTCGCTGGCTCGCATGCGTCCACCGTGCAGGTTTTGCCGTCGTCGCACAGCTTCTTCTGGCCGACACACGAACCGACCTGGTCGCACGAGCCGCCGGTCGAGCAGAGTCCGTCCGAGCACGGCGAGCCGAGCAATTTGGGCTGGTAGACGCAGCCGCCTTTCGCCGGGTCGCAGAAGTCGTTGGTGCAAGGCTTGCTGTCGTCGCACACGGTCAGGTCACCACCGATGCACGCGCCAAACGTGCAAGCGTCCTTGGCGGTGCACGGGTTGTTGTCGTTGCAGAGCAGGCCGTCCTTCGGCGTGTGCGAGCAGGCCCCAGCGTCGTTGCAGTCATCCACCGTGCAAGGGTTCGCGTCGTCGCAGTTGGCGGTCGCCTTGCCGACGCACACGCCGCCGGTGCAGGTGTCGTTATTGGTGCAGGTCTTACCGTCGTTGCAGAACTTGCCGTCCCCCAAGTACTGGCTGCTGCAGAGCCCGGTGTCGGCCTTGCACGCGTCGATCGTGCAGCTGTTGCCGTCGTCGCACTGCTTCTTGGCGCCAGGCGCGCAGATGCCGTTGGTGCACGCGTCATCCGTGGTGCACTTGCTGCCATCATCGCACGGGGTGCCCGACGGCAAGCTGTAGCTGCAGCCATCCTCGCCAGCCGCGCCCTTTACGCTGTCGCATTTTTGATCCGTGCACTGGTTGTCGTCGTCGCACGCGCCGTTGTCGGTCTCGCCGTCGCAGTCGTTGTCGATGTTGTCGCACTTCTCCGTGGGCGGCACGGTCGGCTTACAGTCCCCAGTGTCTATCGCGCCACCATCCAACGCCACGTCGACCGCCGCTGCGTCACCGGCCACCGCTGTGTCGCTCACAGGCCCCGTGTCCGCCCCGGCGCCGGAGTCGGTCAGCGGCGTCCCGGTGTCGAGCGCCGACGCGCTGTCGGTGAGCGGGCCGGCGTCAAAGACAAAACCCTGCCCTGGAGGCAGGGTCGACGACGTACAGGCCGCGACCAGCGCGAACGGGACGAAGAGGAGGCGGTGCAGTGGGTGAGCTAGTTGCTTCACGATGGAACCCCTGAGTCTGTGCTTGCGAACGGTGCGGGTGCGAACGGTGCGGGTGCGAACGGCGAGTTCGAGCTGCGATGCGGAGCGGATGCGGACAATGCCGCCGCGAACAATGCCGCCGCGATACGGAGGCAGCCGCCCCACGCCAGTCGCGCACACAGGGAGCCATGTGCCAGCCGAACGAGCGTCTGCAGGTTACGCAATTCGCGCCCTTTGCGGCAAGGGTGCGGGGGATGTTGCTCACAACGCGCGCCTCTCTGCGGCTCATCCGCCCCCAAAGTGGCGGGCCGCCGAGTTTACGCCACGGTGGTCAGCGACACGTACCCATTGTCGACGCCGCCGCCGGGCAGCGCACCGCCGGCGACCACCGCGTCGACTCGCCACACCCTTCCATCGATCCGCAACACGGCCCCGGCGCCAACGGTCGGTTCACCTTGGAGTCCGCGATCCTCGTCGTAAAGGCCGATCTCGACCGTCAATCCGCGCATGGTCGCGCCGGTGTGATCCGTCCACTCGCCGGCCATGATGTTGGCGACCGTCACCATCCACCCATCGATGTCTGCGACGGTGGTCTCCTCGAGTCGAATGGTCCGCTGCGACGCCATCCTAAGCGCCAATCTTGATGTTGGCGTAATACTGCTTGATGACCTTCACGTCGATGTCATCCAAGTGGCGCACGCCCCAGGGGTTGTACAGGCTGATGGTCTGCTTCTTGCCGTCGACGCCACGCATCGCGTAGGCGTGATTCAGCACAACGCCGGCCTCTTTCGCGCCCTTCTGGCCTTCTTCGTCCAGTGTGGCGGTCGAATGCGCGCCAAATGAGACGGGCAACCCCTCCGTCACAGACGACGTGAGGATCCGCAACAGCTCCGCGTCGCTCAGTCCGGCGAGATTCTTGTAGCCGGATGTCTTGCCGGTCATCATCGCGAACACGTCGCCATCTTTGGTCTTCTTACCGCGGGTCTCCTCGTAGTTGCCCGTGAACTTCGCAAAGGCCTTCTCGATGAGCATGACCCACAGCTCTGGACCGTCCGCACCCGTGTCGCCGGGCTTCGCGTAGGCCGCCTTGCCGCCCTTGGTCGGGAACTCTGAGCTGACCACGATGCTAGTCTTCGTGCGCTTCCACGGTCTGGCCTCGTCTTTCAACCACAGCGCGACGGTGTAGCTCCCGTTGCCGTTGTCCGTGATGAGGTCAGCGATCTCGTCTGGCTTGTGCATCGCCATCGCCGCGAGCTGTGCCACGAAGTAGCAGTTGCCGATGCTGCCTTGCTTCACGTCGTTCGCGTCGATCGCGTGGGCGTCGCCCTCGCCCTTGACCGCGATCGTGCCGTTGAACTCGGCATACGTCGCCTCTGGCGCGTACTCGTTGGTGGGGTCGGGGTTGACGTCCGGGTCCATCATCGGCGCCAGCGGGGCGGCGGGCTTTGGCTCAACTGTGGGCTCCACTGTGGGCTCAACTGTGGGCTCGACTGTGGGCTCGACTGTGGGCTCGACTGTGGGCTCAACCGTCGGTGCCACGACGGGTGCAGGCGCTGGATCCACCGTGGGCTGCGTCGTCACGGACGTGTCGTCGGTCGTCGGCGTGGTCTGCTGGCGCTTCTTCGCTGCGGCCGCGTCGCGCTTCTTTTGTGCTGCGGCGCGCTTGCGGGCAGCTTGCGCCTTCTTCTTTTTCTTCTGCTTCCGACTCGGCTCGTTGGTTGGGCCACCCGGCGCGACGTCCATGCTGATGCCGCCGACGCTGCTGATGGCAGGCGTAACGGCGGCGCGTTGCGCATCATAGCCCGCGTCCTCTTTGCCAGGGCTCTGTGCCGCGCGCTGTGCGTCGTAGCCTGCCGCGCCTGGTGCGGCCGCCTTGTTCGCAGCGGCCGGGGCCGGGGCTGGGGTTGGGGCGCGCTTCTTGTCGGGCTGAAACTGCTGCATGGTCTACCTCTCGTTCGAGCTGCCCGTAGCGTACGTGGCACGCCGTCGCGCCGTCACGTACCACAACCACAGAATCCGCCCATCTGGTGTCTCCGCGCCCCGCCTAATATGACCACAGGCGTCGCGCGGCTTGAACCGATGGAATGCACTGTTGTCGTGGGCGTTCTTGTAATCTCGCAGCAGGTCTGGCGACCTGTCTGCTCTGGAGGCGACCATGAGCAACCCCGACACATCGAGCGCAACCCGCACAAGTCCGACGCCGTCCGCCGATCCGGTGCTGCGCATCTCGCCGCTTGGGTTCCCGTGGGTCACCGAAGACCCGTTTCTGTTCTCGGTGCATCACCTCGATCGCTATCCCGCGGGCAACGACGCGCTCGGCCCACAGACCTCGCTGGCGGGCCGCCGTTTGGGGATGGATTTTGACGGTCGCGACGGCTGGAACATGTACCACGGCCGCGTCGTTCCGGGCTTTCCGCAGCATCCGCACCGCGGCTTTGAGACGATCAGCATCATGCGGCGCGGCTTCATCGACCACGCCGATTCGCTCGGCGCGACCGCTCGCATCGGCGCGGGTGACGTGCAGTGGATGACCGCGGGGAGCGGCATCGTCCACGCGGAGATGTTTCCGCTGCTGGATCCCAAGGGTCCAAACGATCTTGAGCTGTTCCAGGTCTGGATCAACCTCCCAGCCAAGGACAAGATGGTCGCGCCGCACTTCAAGATGTTGTGGCGCGACAGCATCCCGAGCCGTGTGTTTCATGACGCCGAGGGCAGGGCGGTCGACGTGCGCATCATCGCCGGTGACCTTGGCGGGATGCACGCGCCTGCTCCGCCGCCGCACTCTTGGGCCGCGCGGCCCGGTTCACATGTGGCCATCTATGAGATGCGATTCGCTCCAGGGGCGCGCTGGACGCTGCCCGCTGCCTCGCCTGGACTCAACCGCAACCTGTACCACTTTGGCCGTGACGGTCTGCACGTCGCGCATCGCACCGTGCCGCCTGGGATGGCCATCAAGCTGCGTTCGGATGCGGCCGTTGAGCTCGAGGCCGGCCCGGTTGGCGTTGATTTGCTCCTGCTTCAGGGTCGACCCATCGGCGAGCCAGTGGCCCAGCACGGGCCGTTTGTAATGAACTCTGCCGCGGAGATCCGGGCGGCCTACGCGGACTATCATCGTACCCAGTTCGGCGGCTGGCCATGGAAGTCGTCGGATCCGGTCCACGCCAAGGATGCAGGGCGCTTTGCGCGACATGCATACGGTCGCACCGAGAAGGCTTGACTCGGACACCTGCAGCGCGCGGAAACGCTGAGAAACCGGGCGCCGCGCTCGCTGGGTGCCGACGGTACTTCAGGGCTGACCCCTGTGCGGTTCGGGCGGCTTTTGGCAACGATCTTGATTGCAACCCGCGCGCGGCGCTATTCTAGCCTCACGCAAGGGAGCTTTCGATGTCGGAGTCGGGCCGGCCGGCCCACGACAACTTGGTGAGTGAACACGAGGCGCACACCTCCCCGGTGCCGACGCTGCGCGACGGCTACCTGCGCTTCGATGGCAACGCTGCGTTGGGTGCTGGCGTCGTTAACGCAGACCGGTTCCGTGGTCCGGCCGCTGGCGAGGCGGTCCGTAGCGTCCGATCGCACACCGATGAACGCGGTGGAGCGGTCGAGATCGCGCCGTCGCCGCCGCCTCCATCCGGGCTGCCGCCGGCGCGCGCAGTGCGCCCCTCTGGCGGACACCCGCCGTCGACGGCCCTGCGCGCCCAACCGCCAGCGCCCGTCGCTGCAGCCGTCCGGTCCACGTCGGCGGCACACGATGCCGCGCGCGAGGCGCCACCTCCCCCATCTGACCCCTGGGCAAGTCCGGCGCCGCCACCACGGTCCGACCGCAGGACAAGTCCTGCGCCGCCACCGCCGTCTGACCCGTGGGAAACGCCGCCGCGCGCTCGCCTTGTCGTCACGGCGCCGCCACCGCCGGCAGACCCTTGGGATGCGGCGCCAAGCGGCAGGATGCAACCGTCACGCGCCGCGCCTCCGTCACGCGCCGCGCCTCAGCCCGCGGCATACGCAGCGGCGATCGCCCATGCGGCGCCTCCGGCGGCGGATCCGTGGGCCGCGGCGCCCTTTCACCGAGCCGCGACGGTGCCGCACGCGCCCTCTCCGGAGGACCAACGGCCGAGGCCGTATCCAGCCGCCGTACGGTCACCACCAGCCTCGTCGACCGACGCCGCGCCAGCACCGCGCCGTCGCGCCCACGCTGTGACGAGCGTCGACACAGCGGAGCTGCTGCACGCCGACCGCGTGGTGCGCGAACCCGGCAAACCGGCGGTGCGTCACACGTCAGAGCACGTCGGTGCGGGGCGACTGGAGGGTGCGTCGCTCGTGGAGGTCGAGACCGCCGCTGCGATGCGCGGCGGCATGCGCCAAGTCAGCACGATCGTGTTGCGGCTGCGCGCAGGGCATCGCGCGGAGGGACAGCAGCACAGCGCCCACGAAGCAGAGTATCGCGCCCACATCCTCCACAACGGCAGGGACGTCCTGCGCTACAGCCTCTATCAAGATCCGGATGGCAGTCACGGCTTTCCGGGGCGTCAGGCAGGCGCAAGCTACGGCATCACGCTCTCAGAGCGATTTGTGGTCGACGCGACCGCCGACGCCCCAGCCGAGGTTCATGTGCGCTACGAGGGGCAGATTCACGTCAAGAACGCAGGCCAAGTCCGCTTCAAAGGTACGCTGGTCTTGCTGGGCTCTGGTAAAATCCGGCCCGGACGCCCGCACCTCGAAGGTCCCGATGGGCGCGCGACCTTCACCGCAGGCTGCGTCACCATCGGCGTCTGGTAGCCGTCGAGCGGCAGTCGTCGACCGTCTCAGCCTCGACGGGCCCCAGCGCCATCACGTCCCAGCGCCATCACGTCCCAGCGCCATCACGTCCCAGCGCCATCACGTCGCAGCGGCTAGCACGCACGCCGTTACTGGCACTTCCAGCCAAAGCCCGGGAGCGCTTTGCCTTCCGCTTTCTTCGAAAACGGCGGGGTGAACTGCGCCACGCCAGTGCTGGCGGTGTCCGCGTCGAACGTCAAGTTGGCCTTCACGCCTTTCGCGTCGAACGCGATGGTGCCGCTGCTCGGGTAACACTGCCCGTCGTTGAACGTCACGGCGGTCGCGACCACGGTGAAGCTGGCCTGGTCCACCGTCACGGTTGTCGGGTCGACCGTCGAAAACGCGACCGACGCGAAGCTTTTCTTGTCCGCGCTGGCGACCAAGCTGATGTTGACACCGCCGTCGAGCACAGCCGTGCCCGCCGTCATCTTCATGCCGATCTTGACGTCCAGCCCCGCGGTCGTCTTGCTCGCCGTCAACGTGCCGGATCCCGTCGCGGTCTTGTCGGCCGCGCCGAAGTCCGTCAGCGCCATGGTCACGGTCATCGACTTACCGGCGTCGACGCTGAGCGTCGCCACGACGACACCCTGGATCTTGATCGGGCTGTTGGGCGGCGCACAGCCCGCACCGAAGTTCAGGGTCAGCTCGGCGTCCTTGCGGCTGATCGCCACACAAGATGCGTTCGACTTTAGCGCGATCTCAATCTCCGCCGCAGTCGCAGTCGCGTCCTTGTCGAACGCCTCGTTCGGTCCGCCAACAAACACTCGACTGAGTTGGGTGGTCGCCACCAACGCCATGGTGGCGGCGTAGGCATCTTCGATCCTCACGGTGCCACCACCCGTGGCCTTCGTCGTATCCCCGGTTGTCTCGCCGAAGGGCAAGCAGGCAGGCAGCAGCATTGGCAGGCAGACGGCCGCAGCCAGCAGGCGCGCGCTGCGGTGTAGACGGGATGTGTCAGTCAAGCGGGGCAGGAATAGATTCGACATCGTGTGGTCTCCAGTCGGCGCCGCGAACGTGGCGCCATGGCGAAGCAGGTGCTGGTCAGTCGCGCGTGACTATACGTGTCCAGGTCAGCCAAATCGAGCCCAACCTCGCTGTTGTCACGATCGACCGTGGCTGGGCCAACGCGAGGGGGCCGACACCACGCTCACGCTCGATGAGGGCGCCCGAACGCGACGCATCGCGCCCGTCTGTTGTCAGGGTGTCTGGCACTGCTGAAGCGCACAGATTCCGAGGCTCAGCGCCTTGCTGTTGCCCACCACAGGACCTTGGCACTGCTGCGCACAGCTTGAGCCGCCACCGCAGTTCTTCAGGCAGATCGCGGCTTCGTTGAGCGCAGCGAGGCAGCTGCTGTCGGCTTGGCACGCCGATTTTTCGCTCCCGCATTTGCTCTGCATGCAGCTCCACGCCTTCGCCGCGTCCGGCTCACAGTCGAGCGGGCAGGTCGTCGTGTTCTCGCCGCCGCCGCAGGTCTCATCGCCGCAGCCGCCTCCGCCAGAAGCACAGTCAGCAGGGCAACTTTGCGGGCTCTCCGTTGCGTCACAGGTGCCGTTGCCACACGGATCGGCGCCCACGCAGTCCGCTGGGCAGCTCAGCGTGTCTTCGGTCGCTTGGCACGTGCCGTCACCGCAGCTGCCGCCCGTCGCCATGCAGCCGGGCAGGGCGCAGGCGCCAAGGGCTTTGGCGGACACGGACACCGCCAGCTCTTTGCTGCACAGCGCCACGCAGCTCGCCTGGAACCCGCAGGCCTTCATACACAGCATCGTCGTCTGCCACGCAGACATGCAGCTCGCGTCTGCCGCGCACGCGCTACGTTGGCCGGTGCAGCTGTTCGCCGCGCAGCTCCAGACTTGCTTCGACATGGGGTCACAGTCGATGGCGCAGGAGGGGATGACCTCAAGGTCGGAGCACACGCCGTCACCGCACGGCAGCGGCGGGCCAGCGGCTGTGTCCGCGGCACCACCGCCCTCGGTGTCCGATCCCGCCGCTGTGGCGTCGGCCGAGCCGGGGTCTGTGTCGCCACCGGCGCTACCTGCGTCGGCTTGCACCGCGGCATCTCCAGCAGCGTCCTGACCCCGAGCGCGGGTCGAATCCAGCGCCGTGCCATCCGAGCCGTCGGCATCGCCGTGCGCGCTATCGGGAGCGGCTGAATCGCTCGCCAACGTGTCAACGAACCCAAAAATCGGGCTATCCGTGGCGCCGTCGTGTTGTGAATCGCTGTCGACTGGCTCCGCGCCGCAGCCTTGCAGCGGGCCGAGCACCGCCGTGAGCGTCATCGCCCACAGCCACCACCGCCAGCCAGCAGCCTCGCTCACTTGCCGAGGAGCCACGCCTCGTACCGCGCGTAGTCGAAGCTGAGGCCGGACGGGAACGTGAAGCTGTTGTTGTAAAATCCAATGATATTACGGTAGAATCCAGGTGTTCGATATGAATACGTGTAAAAGCGCGCGCCAGTCTTCAACACGAGCACCGACGTCTTGTTGGCCGGAAAGCTGACCGAGACGCTCGCCGTGCCGCTGTTGGTGCTGGTGTACGACCAGACGTTGGTTCCGTTGAGCGCCAAGCTTGCGTAGTTGTTGCTCGATGCCTGGCTAGAGTAGTAGAAATACATGGTTTTGCTGATTGTTGACGCCGTCGTGTTCTTCACAAACGCGACGAGCATCTGCTGGCTATCGTCGTTCCCAGTGCTGCTGTAAGCGTTTTGCCCGCCGCGCTGAATCATGAGATTTCCGCCGACATCGGCATAACGCACCTGGCGCACCGCGTCGTGGAGCCCGTCGTTATCCTGCGGTACATTGCTCGCGTACACGTACCTGGCGGACGTCTGCACGGCCCGGTGCAGGCGATCCTGCATCCAGCCGTACAGGATCGGCGCGCTGCCGTTCGGAAACGTTGAGTTTTCAGCCTGCGGTGGCGGGTTCGTGAGCGTCACCTTGCCAGTGACGATGAGGTCGCCAACCACCTGCACTTTGGCGTTCGACAGCACCTGCGTGCTGATGGACCAGAAGTTCAGCTTGCCGTCCGTCACGTTGGTGACGTTGCAGTTGACCTTGTCGAGCTGCGGCACACAGAACTGCGCGTCCGTAACCTTGAGATTCCATGTGCCTGCGGGGTTCTTTCCGACCCATTCCTTCAGGTCTCCAGCCTTCACCGCTTGGGGCGCCGGGAACGCGGTCTTCAGGACTTTTTCGTACTTCTTGCCGCAGGGATCACACAGCGTGATGCCAACTTTCTTGTCGTCGGGCGGCAGCAAAACGATCGACAGCTGCGACAGATCCGAGTTCTGCAGATCGATCGTCACCTTGAAGAACTCCTC
>CALENB010000228.1 GCA_937910235.1 uncultured Myxococcales bacterium
CGTGGGATCGGTGGCGTCTTTTTTGACCACCTGACCGACGCCCCCGAGGCCACGTTTGAGTTCGTACAAGATGCTGGGCGGGCCTTCGCCAAGGCGTATTTGCCCATACTCGACAAACAAGCCCCGACGCCGTGGACCGCAGCGCAACGCACCTGGCAGACCCTACGAAGGGGGCGCTACGTTGAGTTCAACCTGCTGCACGACCGCGGCACAGGCTTCGGCCTGAAGACCGGCGGGCGCACCGAGTCGATCTTGATGTCGATGCCGCCGGTCGCGCGGTGGGCCTATCAGCATGAGCCCGTGGCTGGATCCGCGGAGGCGCGGCTCGTCGATGCGCTGAAACGTCCGCGCGATTGGCTGGCGTAGCGGAGCGGATGCGTCTCTACAAATCCTGACATCTGACCGCATGGCCACCGCCTGGCCCATCTGGCACCCTCCGGCTCCATCACCGCCGGAGCGACGTGAGCACCCCGAGACCGCAGCCTAAACTCCTCGCCATGATGGCACGCGTGCAGCGGCGTATTCTCAGGCGCGCGCGGGTCGTCCCAGACCGTCGGTTCTGGGTCTATGTCGGCTGCCTTGTCGGCGCGCTTGGCCTGTTGAGCATCGGCACGAAGACACACAAGGCCATGCGTGCGCTGGGCGGCGCCAGTCGAGGCGCGGAGCTGGATGTCGGCTCGTTGTTCGCCATCATCGGGAGTGATCTGACCTTCGTGGCGGTCTGGGGGCTGGGGTGGGCGTTGGTCTTGCACCTCACGCGAGGCTGGTTTCGCGGCGTCGCAGCGGCGACGATGCAGGCCGCGACGGTGTTGCTGCTGCTGTTCATCGTCATCGAACACGCCTTCTTCATCGTCACCGGAACGCAACTCGACTGGGATCTGTTGGTCTACAGCGCCTTGCACGCCGACCGCCTGCGCAACGTCGTCGGCAGCGAGATCAGCGTCGCGTGGTGGTCCGCCGGCGCCGCCGTCGCGCTCGTCGCCGCCCTGCCTTGGCTGTGGCGTCCGCGTGACACAGACGGTGAGCCGTCTCCCGCGGGCGCCGGTCGACGTACGCTGCTGATGAGCGTCACAGCCCTCATCTTGCTGCTGAGTGTGCAGCTGCTCTTTGGCGGTCGCGCGCTAGCCCCGCGGCTCCAGCCCCTGCGCCATGCCCCAGTGGTTGAGCACCTCCGCGATAGCTGGATCTGGGCACGACAACCGCAGCGAGGCGAGGCCACGGCCGCCGCCACGGGGCGCCCGGTGGAGCCGCTGGTGGTGGTTCGCACGGAGCGCACTCGGCCCCTCAACGTCGTGCTGATCACGCTCGAGTCGGTGCGCGCACGCTCGCTCACCCCGTACAACCCCAAGCTGCCGACGACGCCGCAGCTCGCCAAGCTGGCCAAGCGCGGCACGCTGTTCACGAGCGCCTACACGATGGTGCCGCACACCACGAAGTCGCTCATTCCCCTGCATTGCGGTATTCCGCCGAAGCTGACGCCGTATTTCGACGAAGCCACCAAGGGCGGCCTGCCTGCCGATTGCCTCGCGACGGTGCTGCGCCGCCAGGGCTGGCGGACCCACTTCATCCAGACCCCTGAGTCCCTGTTCGAGCGCCGTCGCGATCTGGTCCACGCGTTTGGCTTCACGGAGCTGACGTCCGACGAGAACCTGCCGAAAGGCGATTTTCAGCGCGCTGGCTACTTCGGCTATGAAGATGACGTGCTCATTGCGCCGACGCTGGCGTGGATCGACGCGCACAAACAGGCGCATCCCGACCGGCCTTTTTTCATCGGCATGTTGAACGTCACAACCCACCACCCGTACGACGTCCCGAGCCGCTACACGCCACCAAAGTGGCAAGCGACTGGGCAGCTAGCGCGGTATTACAACACGCTGAGCTACGTTGACCGCTTTCTCGGCAAGCTCTTCGCTGGCTTCGACAAGCGCGGCTTGGCCCAAGACACCGTCTTTGTCTTGGTCGGAGACCACGGCGAAGCGTTTGGCGAGCACGACCTCTTCCAGCACGGTCACACCATGCATGAGGAGGGGCTGCGCGTGCCGTTGCTGCTGATCGGCCCAGGAATCAAGGCCGGAGCGCGGCGTGGTGGCCTGCGGCAGCACATCGACGTGATGCCGACGCTGCTCGAGCTCCTGGGCCTCCAGGTCGCGGCGGGGGATCTGCCGGGCCAGTCGCTGCTGACGACGGAAGGTCACGGGCGACTCCGGTTCGCCTGTTGGCGCAAAGACACCTGTCGCGCGCTGCGAGTCGGAGATCTCAAGATCATTCACCACTTTGGCCGGCGTGATGACGAAGCCTACGATCTCGCCAAGGACCCGCTCGAGCAGACCGATCTCGTCGCTAGCGGTGTGGTGACGAAGGACGCACGCGCCAAAGCCGTCTCGGAGCTCGAGACCTGGGCTCAAACCGTCTCAGCGCGCTACGGCACGCAGGCCAAGCGACGTCGCAACCCCTGGGTTTCTCGCACCAAGCCCGCAGACGTCGGCACGCCAACCGATATCGTGTTTGACGGTTGGGTGCGCTTGGTCGGCTACAACGTCGAGAAAACCAGCCTGCGAGACGGCGACGCGACGTGGGTGACGACGCGCCTGCAAGTGCTCAGGAAGCCCCCGCCACACGGTCTGATTTGGCTGCACGCCGTCGGCCCCAAGGTGGGTGGCAAGCGTAAGCGACGGGTGGCAGACCACGTTCCGGTGGAGGGCAGCTACCCCGTTGCGGAGTGGAAAGTAGGAGATTTCATTACGGACAGGCATTGGCTGCGGATGAAACCTGGGCATCCGTCCGGCGCATACGAGCTGTACTTTGGCCTGTACGACCCTTCGCGCAACCAACGCGCGCAGCCCAAGGGCACCGGCGCGTTGGTCACCACGAACAGCGGCGTGCATCTCGCCACACTGCAGGTCACCAACCGGCAAACCGGCCCGTTGCCGCAGCGCTCAGCGCTCAGCGCGTTGACGGAGGCCGAGCGAGCGCTGGTCTGGCCTGCCGACTCCGAACGATCTGTACCCATGGCCACCGGCGCGACCGCGACGTTCGGGGACCTCGCGGTGCTGCGCGGCGTGACCCACGGAGAGGCCTCCCAGCGCCCAAAGGAGGCGTCGACGTGGACCCTGCATCTCACGTTGTTGCGAGATGTGCCGCGGTGGACCAGCCCGTTCATCCACGTCACCGGGCCGCGGCCCGCCACGGCGCGCCGTCAGAATCTTGGCGTGGCGCCCTTTGACGAGCGGCTGCCCGTGCACAAGTGGAAAAAGGGCTGGCGGGTTGACGTGCGTCAGGAGATCGCGCTCGATCCTGGTCAAGCGCCCGGGGTGTACGACGTGTGGTTCGGCTTCTGGGATCCCAACGTCGGGCGCCCGAATGAGCGCTACTCAGTTCGTGCCGCCGTGCCCGTCAGCGAGGATCGTGTCCACGTCGGCAGCTTCACGCTGACGCCCGCGCTGCCGCCCCCTGGCCGACCCGGTCGTTGACCTCACTCTCCAGGATCACCATGCCTACCCGCTCCACCACCTGCGCCTCAACGGTCTCCGTCACCCGCCGCGGCGCCAGAGGGACCGTGCTCCTCGCCCTGCTGGCGCTTCCCCTGCTGGCCCTTCCCCTGCTGACCACCGCTTGCGCCGATGACGACCCCGCCGCCACGACGGGCGACACCAGCGCCGATGCAGACCCTCGTCTGATCGACCTGCAGGATCCCGCCTGCACCGACGCCACCTGGTCGGCTCCGAGCCAGAGCGCGCCGCTCGCCACCCACACGACCGCGACGTCTGCCGATCACATCCCGATCGTCGCGGAGCTCAAGATCACGACACACCCGCCATCGTCCGGCAACCACCGCCCAGGTTGGGCAAAATGGGGCGAATACAGCTACCTGCCGCCGCAACGCTGGCTGCACAACCTCGAGCACGGCGGCGTCGCCCTGCTGTACCACCCGTGCGCCGGAAAGGCGGTGGCGGAGGCGCTCTATCAGCTCGCAAAATCAATCCCGGACGACGACTCCGGCGCGTTCCGCTTCGTGCTGACGCCCTACCCTGGCCTGCCGAGCGCCGTCGCTGCGGTGACCTGGGAGTGGACTTGGCTCAACAGCGAGGTCGACACCGCCGGCCTGCAGGCGTTTATCACCGCGCACTACCGTAAGGCGCCTGAGGATTTCGGCATGGCGGGCGACTACGACTTGGCCTGGCTGCGAGACTAGCCCCAGCCTCCACCGACGAGGCCCTGGGTGCGTTCGACATCCGGTGTGTCTGTGTTGGCGACGCTGTGTATTTCTTCGGTCACCGACGTTGGGCAACGCGGCGGGGTTCGTCAGACTGCTGGGCATGAGATGGACCACCCTACTAGAGCTAGATGACGGCCTCGACAGCAGCATCGGCGTCGACGGGCCGCGCATGCGGGTCAACAAAGATCCCTGGAGTTGGATCACCCACTTCGCCGGCATGATCGCGGCGGCGATCGGCACGATCTACCTGGTGCTGAACAGCGCGGGCGGGATCGAGAAGCGGTCTGGCATGGTCATCTACGGCGGCAGCCTGACCCTGTGCATGGCCACGTCGGCGGCGTATCACTACTTCGATCTCGGCACCGTCGGCAATCGCTGGCTACGACGCGCCGATCACTCGGCGATCTTCCTGTTGATCGGAGGCACCTTTGTGCCGGCCTGTCTGCATCTGCTCACGGGTTCTTGGCGGACCGGCATGCTGATTGGCATGGCGATCATGGCCTCGACGGGCATCCTGTTCAAACTCGCTTGGCTCGACGCGCCACGCTGGCTCAGCACCGGCATCTACGTCGCTATGGGCTGGTCCGTCTTCATTCCGGCGCCACAGATGTGGCCCAACATGAGCATGGCGACCGTGACGTGGCTGGTTGCCGGCGGCGCCTTCTATACGTTTGGCGCCATCATCTACGGCACGCGCCGGCCGAATCCGCTGCCCAACGTGTTCGGCTTCCACGAGATCTGGCACCTGCTCGTGCTCGCCGGAGCGGCGTGTCACTACGCGTTCGCCTACAGCTTCTGCGACGCACCCTGCCTCCCGCTGTAGCACCCTGCCTGCCGCTCTAGCACCGGCAGCAGCTTCGCGTTCCAGGGTCAGGCTACAGGCCCAGGCACGCCTGCGACTGCTTCTTGCAGTCCTTCACAAAACACGTCTACACACACGTCGCGCTGGGATTACCCTCGC
>CALENB010000229.1 GCA_937910235.1 uncultured Myxococcales bacterium
GCTGTTCGGTCGCTGATTTTTTCGTGGTGGACGAAACGATGACCAAGGCCCAGCGACGGGGCCGAAGACGTCGCCTCTGGCGGGTGCGGGCGGGTGGTTGGGGGCTGCGTCATCCGAGGTCGCCCAGCGGCGACGACGATGACGCTGAAGCAACGGAGCGCGCTGTGAGACCTTAGGTAGCCTCAACCGGGGCGTCGTCCTCGCTCGACCAGAGCGGGACGATGCGGGACATCACGGCCAGCAGGATGAACGGCATCACCATCACCAAGATGAACATGAGGATGCCTTCACGGCCGCTCCACTCGGGCGACCAGTTCACGAACCCGCGGTAGCTGCGCGAGAAGAGCTGGCCACCGATGACCACGTTCCAGCGCATCGCCAGCACTTGCACGAGGATGAGCAGGCCGCTCAGGACACCGCCGAACTTCATCCAACCGAGGCTCGCGTTCTTACGGAACACGGTCGGCAGCAGGAAGAGCGGGACGAGCGCGCCGAGGAGGATCTGGATGATGTAGTGAGAGACGAAGAGCTTCTCATGCATCATCTGCTCCAGCACGTGCCAGTGTGCGCCACCGACGTAGGTGCGGTTCATCAGCTCGATCATCTCTAGCGAGAAGGCGACGATGAGCGCGCCCCAGAGCAGCTTGAGCAACGTGCGGTAACACGCGACGTCGAGCGCCTTGCGGCGCATCTTGGAGAACACGACGTACATCACCACGAGCGCGGCGATGCCGGAGGCGACGGCGCTGAGGAGAAAGACGACCGGCATCATCGGGCTGGTCCACCAGGGGTTGGCCTTGATGCCGCCGAAGATGAACCCGACGTAGCCGTGCAGGACGCAGGCGGCCGGGATGCCGATGACGGAGAACGCGTAGAGCAGCTTGTGGTCGAGCGCCCGGCCCTTGTCGGTGATCTCAAGTACGCCGAGCGACAACGCAGACCAGAACATCCGGGCCATGCCGGTGCTCCGCAAGGCGCGGGTGACGAATTCGGCGCGGTTGGCCAGCCAGATCTCGATGATCAGCACCACCATGTAGAAGGAGTAGATGAAGCCAAACCCCGACATCGCCGACGTGAAGTGCGGCATGAAGAGGATGTTGAAGGCGCGCTCTGGATGATGCAGGTGCAGCAGCAGCGGCGACGTCGCAAACGCAGCGAAACAGAACGAGGCCACCAGCGCGAACGACGCGATGGGCTTGAGCGCCTGCACTTTGCCGACGTGGTAGAGCGCAGAGACGATGAACGCACCTGCGACAAGCCCGGTAATATAGGGGTACAGCACGATCATGAGCCCCCAGTTCACGTGCGTATTTGGAAAAACGAACCCTTGAACGTCCATGGCTTCCATGTGCAACTCTCCCTAGATGACGTCGGCAGAGAGGCCGATGTAGCGGGTCTTGGGACGCGTGCCGAGATACGACTTCAGCACATCGACGCGATGTGAGGCGATCGCCTTGCTGATGGCGCTGTCCGGGTCATTGAGGTCGCCGAACATGCGCGCTCCGGTCGGGCACGTCTCCACGCAGGCCGGGTTCAATCCCTTGGATGTGCGGTGGTAACACCAGGTGCATTTGTCCGCTGCGTTGGTCTGCGGGTTGATGAAGCGGGTGCCAAACGGGCAGGCCTGAACGCAGTACGAACAGCCGATGCACTGCTTGCTGTCGACCAACACGACCCCTTCCGGGGTGATGTACGATGCGTTGACCGGGCAGACCTGGACGCACGGCGTGTCGATGCAGTGATTGCAGAGCTTGGGAACAAAGAACGACTGCGTGATCTGCTTCTCGTCTTCCTTGCTGATCTCCGGGTAGTTGAATGGCGCGGTGTGGCTGTGACCATCGACGCGCACTTCGCCGCTCTCCAGGTAGATGTAGCGCTCCACCCAGGTGCGCAAATACCCCTCTGGCACGTTGTTTTCTGTGCTGCACGAGTCGACACAGCGCGTGCAGCCGATGCACTTCGTGGTGTCGACCAAGAAGCCGAACAGCTTCTCCTTCTTCGCGCGATGGGCGCCCTTGCTGGTGGCAGCGCCGGTGGCGGTCGCGTCTGAGGCGCCAGGGGTGGGCGTGTCGCCTTCCTCCGCTGAAACAAGGGCCGGGAGGATCGTTAGGCTCATGCCGCCGACGGCCACCGTGCGCGCCATATTCCAGAGGAATTCGCGCCGGCCGTGGGTGTCCTCGCCGTCTTCGAGGCTGGCGGTGTTGACCTCCTCAGCTGTCGGCCGCACGACCTTGCCGCGCGCCACATAGTCCAGTCCCGGACGACCCAGTCGGCTGGCTGCGTCCTCGCTTTGCTTCACGTCAGTCATCGTCGGCCTCCTCGTTGTCTTTGGTGCCTTTGGCGGCCGGCGCAGCGGCGGGTGCAGCGGCAGGCGTTGCGGCTGCAGCAGGCGCGGCGGCGCTGTCTCCATCGTCGTCATCGCCGTCGCCGCCCTTGTCCTCGTCGGGCTCCTCGCCTGGCGAGTGGTTCTGATGGCACTGCTTGCAGGCCGACGGGCTCTTCGGGTCTTTGGCGTCCTGCTCCTTGAGGTGGACCGCGAAGTCGATGAGCGGGAACTTCGCTGGCGGACCGACGCGCTTCATGTGGCAGTGCTCACACGCCTTGATGTCCCATCCAGTCTTCAGATCGGTGACGCCGGACGCGTCGCCGACGCACGCCTTCGGGTCGCCAGCTGCCTTGGCCTTCGTGCACACGTTGATGTGCTCGCGCGCGACGCCGTGGCAGTTCTTGCACAGCACGGTGGCGTGACTGCCGCCCTTGTGGACCTCGACTTGCTTGCCGTGGCAGCTCGTGCAGTCGGCCACATCCGGGATGAGCGGCTTTCGGGCCGCCTCCTCACGGAGCGCGTCCGCGCGATACGGGCCAGTCTCCCCCCACGACGCCGGGATCATCATCGAGCGCACGACGAAGAAGAGGATGACCACCACCACCGCCAGACCAACGGCCCGCCAGATATGTCGATTGTCGGCTGACATGCTCACCTCACTGCGGCGTCTCGCCGCCGGGCGGTGGGCTATCGTTAGCACTCGACCCATCGCGGCGTCAGGTTAGACGCGGTGATCACGCTTTCAAGGGCTTAAGTCTGGTGCGAAATCTGTCGCGTCATGAGCGGCGGAACGCAAATATCGATGCAGTCGAAGAAGCCGTCGTTTGGTTCCTTAGGACATGCGTGACCTACGTCGATTTTCGATCTTGTATCGGACCTCGCGGGGCCTATCCTGCCGCGCGTCACCAGCCCGACACCTTCATGGCGCTTGTGGCCTGACACGGAGTGACCCTCGTGCCTCGACGTCTCTCATCCTCGCTCCCGCTGTCGGTCGCCGGTCGTGGCGTCGCGAAGCTAGGTCTGACGGCGTTGTTTTTGTGGGCGATTGGCCTGCCCGGCTGCGACGCCGCGCGCGGACCGGCCGAGCAGGCTGCGGACGCGACCAGCGGCTTCTCTCCGACTTGCATGGCCTGCCACGGCCACGGCGATAGCCCGGCGCCACCACGCGCGCTCGATGGCGCGACGAGCTCGACACATCGGGCGATTGGCGCTCACACCATCCATCTGCGCGACAACGCGGTCAGCTTGCCCGTCCAGTGCAGCGGCTGCCACGTCGTGCCCACGGGGATCTTCGACGAAGGCCACCTGGACGCCGAGCTCCTCCCCCGAGCGGAGGTGCGCTTCTCGGGGCGCGCCTTGGCCAACGGCGCGACGCCAACTTGGGACGCGGACAAGCTGACCTGTAGCGGCACGTGGTGTCACGGTGGTGCGGCCAACGGCGGCGCTGGAGACAGCGGCGGCGGCAAGCTGGGTGGTCGCTTCACCCAACCCATCTGGAACAAGATCGACGGCACGCAGCGCTCCTGCGACGCGTGCCACGGCGCGCCGCCGCCAGCGCCTCACCCACAAGCGGAGGCCTGCGAGGCCTGCCACGCGGGCGTGGTGGGGCCCAATCGTGTCATCCTGGACCGCAGCCGCCACATCGACGGCAAGATCGACGTCGCCTTCACCGCGACGCCGCCCTGTGGTGCGTGTCACGGCGATCCGCCCAGCGTGAACCATCCGAAGCTCGACACCTGCGAGCTGTGCCACGCCAGCAGCGTCGGTCCCAATCGCACGCTGCTCGCGAACGGTACGCATCGAGACGGCAAGATCGATTTTGCGCTCCCCGTCAAC
>CALENB010000230.1 GCA_937910235.1 uncultured Myxococcales bacterium
CGTGCATGCGTGGCAGCTGCCGCAGGGCGAGCTGCTGCAGGGCGACACGCTGTACGACGCCGCGCATCGCGCGGGGGTCAAGACCGCCAACGTTTTTTGGCCCAACACCGCCAACGCAAAGGGACTCGACTGGAATCTGCCCGAGGTCTACGGCTGGAGCGAGTTTCGCAAGCTCGGCAGTCCGGGGCTGATGAAGGAGCTCGCCGGGATTGGGCTGCCGTCCGACCGCATGACCCGCATCAGCCATGAAGAGAGCTTCGAGTTCGACTCGTTTACACGCGACACGGCCGAGCATGTGCTCACGACGCATCGCCCCGGCCTGACCATGGTGCATCTGTTGTCCCTCGATACGCTGTCGCATCGCTACGGGCCCGACAGCCGGGCCGCGGGCTGGGGGCTGGCGCTCTGCGACTTGATTCTCGGGCAGCTGCTGACCACGTGGCGCACTGTCGGCGGCGGCCCCGTGGTCATTGTGAGCGATCACGGCTTCACCCAGGTGGACGACGGCATCGGGATTCGGCTCGTGCCCGGCTCGGCCAAGTTGAGCCACCGCGAGCGGGCCGCGACGCACCTCGTCGGCAATGGCCACGCGCTCTACGTGTACGCGGACGCGACCGCTGACGGCGCGAAGGGCCTCGCCAAGTTGAAGCGGCACCTGTCCGCCGACCCGCGCCTGGACGCGTGGTTGGAGGCCCGGGAGATGGTGGCGATGCATCTCGGCGATCCGGCGAAGCAGACGTGGCTGCCCGACGCGATCGCGCTCATGAAGCCCGAGGTGTTGATCTGGAGCACCCGCAGTCGTCGGCAGGAGCGCAAACCGATCTGGCGCGGCAATCACGGCCATCGGCCCGAGACGCCGGGGCTTGAGGGCGTGTTCATCGCGTCCGGCCCGGGATTTCGCAGCGGCCTGCAGGTGCCAGGGCTCCGCGCCATCGACGTGGCGCCGACCCTGGCGCAGCGCTTTGGCTGGACGTTGAGGGGGACTCACGACGGCCGTGTGCGGTCTGAGGTGTTGGCGCCCTAGCGCGCGTCCGCGAAGTTCGTCGGGGTCTCGAGCCCTCACCGCATCAGCTTCGCCGCGGGCCATGTGCTCCGGGCTCTGGCAGCGCCACTCGATGTCGCCGGGCACTGGACTCTGCCGCGCAGAACACCGACAACGGGCGCCAACTGAACGCCTTAACTCGGACGCCCAATCATGATGACCTGCACCACCCACCTCCCAGCCGTCACCGCACGGCTCGCCTTCTCCGCGCTGCTGGGTTTGTGCCTCATCGGGACCCCGGCGTGCAGCGGACCGTCGACCGAAGTGGAGCCGTCCGGCGTCACCGTCACCGTCATGGCGGCCGCCAAGAATCCTGAGCTGACCTGGCCGACCGACACCGGCGACGGCGGCGCACCCTACGCGAGCGGCTGCAGCTGGGTGACGCGACGCAGCGACGCCGTCGTCTGCTTCGACGTCGTCGAAGCGGGGCAGGGCCGTACGATCTCGATGGTGGTGCACGGCATTCGTGGCGCGCCTTCGCATACCTTCAAGCTGTTCGCACCCCGGTCAGCGACCCAGGCTGATCCCGCGATGTTGCCGCCCGCTGGCGCGAGCCAGTCCTACGTCAAGCATCCGGAGTACACCCAAGCGCAGCGGTGGCTGAAGTCGCATCGCATCAAGAAGGCGCGCACCATCGGCGAACCGGCCCTCGAGCTGGCGGCCGACAAGCGCGTGGCCACCGTCACGATTGACGACAAGCGCTGGATGGCTCGGTTGCCGCCGACCCACGCTCGCAGCGCACCCACAGACTGGCAGCGCGCCCACATCGACGCCTGCTGTGCTCCCACGCTCGTCGCGGTGATCGCGCCGGCCGAAGGCGCGCCGGTGGCGCTATTTGGCCGCCATTGCCGGGTGAAAGCGCAGGATCATGCCTGCGCGCGCGACGCAGCGGCCCCTTGCCCGGCGGTTCCAGCTGATCGCTGCCTCACCTACCGCAAGTGGCGCGGGAACGCAGCGGCTGACCAAGCGCCCACGCTCTATCACCTGATGCCCGCCCCACCGAAGCCGGCGCCCGTCACGGCGGCGTCGGCTGCCAAAACCGCCGAACTCGCGGCGCTCCTGGCAGGGCCAAGCGCCGTCGTGAAGCGCGCCCCAGAGCGTTTCACCGTGGCGTTTCACACGACCAAGGGTGACTTCCAGGTGCTGGTGACCCGGGCCTGGGCGCCGCACGGTGCAGACCGATTCTACGGGCTCGTGAAGGCCGGATTCTACCGTGACATCGCCATATTTCGGGTGATCAGCGGCTTCATGAGCCAGTTCGGCGTGCACGGTAGCCCCGCTGTGGCCGGTGCGTGGCGTAGCGCGAGCATCCCTGACGACCCCGTCAACCCCGCGGTAGCGAGCAACCAGCGCGGCTACCTCACCTTTGCGAAAGCGGGCCCGAACACACGGTCAACGCAGCTGTTCATCAGCTTTCGCGACAACTCGAATCTCGACCGGATGGGATTTCCGCCAATTGGACGCGTGATTGGCGCTGGGATGAGCGTGGTCGATCAGATCTACGCGGGCTACGGCGAAGGCGCGCCGCGCGGGCGTGGACCCGACCAGGGCCGCGTTCAGCATGAGGGAAACACGTACCTGCGACGCGATTTTCCGGAGCTGGATTACATCACGGACATCACCTTACTGCCCTAGAACGAGCTGGTGGTGAGGCCGGTCGGTGGGTGTTGACACGTGGCGGAGCGCGGCGTCGCACCCGTCTCCTGTCACGATCGAAGAATAATCATTGCGCCATCCGGACCAGAGGCACACGGTGGGACGTAGTTCCTACAAGCCGCTGTTGCCCGCCGCAGGGTTGATCCCCAGCAGGGCAGATCCCGAGCAGGGTTGACCCCGATTGGGCGCAGCGGACCTTCCGAGGTGCCCCATGAACGTCCTCCCCCCGCCCCGCCATCGCCAGAGCCGTAGCCGCCGCATCGCGATCCGTCGTCGGGCTGACCAAATCCGGGCGACGCTCTGCCTGATTGCGCCGATCATCAGCCTTTGGGTCCTCGCGCCGGGCTGTCAGCGCGACGACTGGCGCGCCCCTCCCCCAGCGGAGTTCACGCATAACGACAAGGACGGCAGCGGTTTCGACGGCCCCACCGGCACTTGGTGTACGCCACCTGCAGCGTCAGCAGACGGCACGTTCACGGGCTGGTCGGTCGCGGATCCATCTGCCTGCCATGAGTTCAGCGGCATCTCACCCATGGTAGGCAAGTACGCGCTCTTCTACGTCCGCTTCGTGCCGACGATTCCAGCAGGGACGCCGTCGTGGGTCAAAGTCAAAACCGGTCAACTCCACCTGCTCAACGACTGGCGCCTGCGCACCGGCGTGCCGATCTGTAGCGCAATGTACAATCTGTTCCAGTTCACCACTGGCTTCGGCACCCAACACTGGGAAGTGCGAGTGTACGGCGACGGCACGGCGAGCGTGTTGCTCAACAACGAGCCGATCGATCCCTCGCATGTCTCGTCTGGCTATCGCTTCGGGCCGTCCCCGAACGACGCGGCGGACCACACCCAATTTGAGTTCATCATCGACGGCGTCGCAACCGGCGAGCTCAAGATGGTGGGTCACGACCCGGCGATGCCGTCCGTGTCGGTCGGCAGCGGCCCAGTGCCGGACTGTGACGACCCGGACGGCGCGAACGTCGCTGAGCCGATGGTCTTCACCGCGATGCTCGGCAAGGAGGGGATGACCGCCCCTGCCGTGCTGGACGGCGTCACAATGGTCGTCATGGCGACGCCTGCGGTGCTGACCACCCAGCACAAACCAACGGTGATCCTGCACGGTCGGAATCTCGACAAAGTCACGACCGTGGAGGCGCGATTTCCCGATGGATCCAAGGCGGTGTGGCCGCACGACGCGATCGACGCCGAGTCGCTGCGGGTGCATGTCGCGGTCGAACACCTGGCCGGTCAGGCGCGGTTGTTCGTAGCGACGGCGGCGGGGTGGCGCAATGACGTTCAAGTGCGCTGGGGCCTCGACGAGAGCTGCAAAGGCAAGCAGGTCGGGGCGGCGTGTGACGACGGTAAGAGCTGCACAGCGACCGACCGGTGCGCCGCCAACGGGAGCTGCGCCGGCGTCGTCTCGTGTCCCGCCACGGCGTGCGCAACCGGGGTCTGCCTGGCGGACGGCGGCTGCGGCCTGTTGTCGGAGCCGGTCTCCCAGCAGAAGCCTTGCGACGACGGGAACGCCTGCACGACCAACGACGTGTGCGGCGCGGGCGTCTGCGCGGGCGCAAATCTCGACGCCGCGGTGGCCTGTGACGACAACAACGCCTGCACAACCGAGGCCTGTGACGTGACCGCCGGGTGCGTGCACTCCAACAAAGCACAGGGCGCGCCGTGCAGCGACGGCGACGCGTGCACGGATAAGGACACGTGTGACAGCGCCGGCAGCTGTCAGCCCGGGCCAGCCGTGGGTTGCGACGATGACGAGGCCTGCACCAAGAACACCTGCGATGCAAAATCCGGTTGTGTGTTCGTGGAGCAGGTCAATGGCATGACCTGCGATGACGGCAGCAAATGCACCGTGAACGACGGCTGTTCCGCCGGAAAGTGCACAGGCGACTTGAAGCCTGGGATGACCAACGTCGGCCCGTGTCAGCTCGTGAGCTGCGACAACGACAGCGGCGTCGTCACCAAGAAGTCAGCCCCAGATGGCAAAGGCTGCGATGACGGTGATCCGGCGACGTTCAAGGACACCTGCGAGGCTGGCGTCTGCGCTGGTGTGGAGATGTGAGGCGATGAACGGGCGTTTTCGGCACCTTAGAACACAAAACTCACCCCCGCTCGCCCCGCGATCCCAGGATCGCGGCGCAGGATCAGCGCATCATTGAACAAGCCGCTGTAGCCAGCGCGCTCCGCCTGGCCAGGCGCCACGTCGGCGACAAAAAACACCTGGGTGCGCTCGCTCAGCGCGATCTCCAGCGTGGCGGAGAGGGTCATGCCGAAGCCGGTGTCGCGCTCCGTCAAATCCTTTGTATGCAGGCTCTTCGCAGCGACTACGTCACCGTTACCTTCACACACGTCTGCGCCGTCGCCGTCCGCTTCTGAGCCGGCTTCTGGGCATAGTCGCTCGCTCCAGAAGCCAACGGTGGCGCGCGCGCCGAGCGCAAAACGCTCGGCGATGACCATCACGCCCGCCACGCCAAACTCTCCGGTGACGCTGTTGCGGCCGCCCATGCCGCCGCCTCCACCGATGGCGCCGATCGCGACGGCTGAGAACGGGCCGCCACGCGCGAGCTGCATCCGCATGCGCACGCCTCCCTCCGTCAGCGCGAAGTGGCTGCGAACCCAAATCGAGGCGTCGATCGACAGGGTCGGCGACTGCACCAGCCCGGCAGTACCCTGCAGATGCAGGTAGTGCGGGTAGCCGACGCCCAGGTCTAGTACCACGGCGCCATACCGCACCACGCGGCCGCCCCGCGCCAGCTGCATTTGACGCGCGTTGGGGTCCACGGGCGGCCTGGCGGCGCTTGGCGG
Organism: uncultured Myxococcales bacterium; assembly: GCA_937910235.1. Classification (GTDB taxonomy): domain Bacteria; phylum Myxococcota_A; class UBA9042; order UBA9042; family UBA9042; genus UBA9042. The sequence continues at coordinate 5,513 of CALENB010000230.1, forward strand.
CGGCGTACGCGCCGGTTGCGTCCGGACCGGCGCTACGACAGGAGCGTTCGGCTGGGATCCCCTCGCCGGCGCAGGGTTCCGGGTCGCGCGGGTCGCCGGTGTCGTGCTTCGTGTCGCCGGTGTCGTGCTTCGTGTCGCCGGTGTCGTGCTTCGTGTCGCCGGAGGGGGGCCAGCCGGTGTCGCCGACGATTGGGGCGCTGTTGTCGTCTTCCCGGCCGCCGGATCTCCGACCGCCGCGGGCGCGTCTCGCACGTCTGAGGTGCTGTCGGCGCGGCCATGCGTGTTTGGGATCAACGTCGGCGCCAGCACTTCCATATGACCGGCGCGCAGCGTCAATGTGCGCGAAAACGTCGCAAACCCGGGCTTCTGGACCACGACGAGGTGCTCGCCGCCAGGCAGCCGAATCGTCACGGGCGCCTCGCCAGCGACCTTGCCGTCGATCTGTACGGTGGCGCCCCTCACGTTGGCGTCGGACAGATCGGAGATGGTGAGCTTGCAGAGCTCAGCGCTTGGCGCCGCGGTCGCGACGGCCGTTGTGCTGAGGACGAGGAGCCACGTCAGGCCGAAGGCGACCCTGTGCAGGCGCGGGTCTGGCCCGTCGCGCTTGGGGCGTCCGCCGCGCCGGGAGTCGAGCGCTGGGGCGACGTTGCTGGTCATGACGGCTCCGTGGGGCGGTGCGGCGTGCGGTGCTGCGCGCCCGACGATTCAGCGGGGTGCGCGACCGGGTCCGAGGTTGCCCGGGGAGCGTATCAGTCCGCCGTCGCGGGCGCAGCGTGCACCGAAGCACGGCTGCACCAACGGACTCAGGGCGCCGCACAGACGTTCACGAGGTCGGTGCAGCAGTCGTTGTTCTCCGCGCACTTGTCGTCGCATTGGCACGTGGCCGCATCGCTGTATTCGCCACATCGCGCCTCGCAGCTCGCCGCCGCGCCGGCCGAGGCGCCGCCGCTGGTGCGGCCCTGGCCGGCGGACGTCGCGACCGCACACATCGTCTCGAGGTCCGCGCAGCAGTCGCCCTGCGCGTCGCACTCCGCGTCGCACTGGCAGACGGCCGCCGAGTCGTAGACGCCGCAGCGCTCGTCGCACGAGAGGGCGCCGCTCTCCGTGTCGGTCGATGAACCTGCTGCAGCGCGTGTGATCACGACCCCCGAGGTCTCGTGCACAGTCTCTGCGATGCAGACGGGCTCAAAGTCCACGCAGCAGTCGCCATTCTCAGCACAAGCTGCGTCACATTGGCAGCTTGCGTCGTTAAACTTCATCCCGCACATGCCAAGGCAGGAGCCGGAGACCGCGGTGTCGCTGGGTAGGCAACTGTCGGTGCTGCAGACCGTCTCGCAGTGTCCGCCTTGGCAGGTGGTGGTGCAGCTCTGGTCGAGGCACATACCGCCGCTCATGCCGCCGTTGCCGTCGACCTCAATGACGCAGCCGCTGGCGGAGATCGCGAGTCCGATGATGAGCGCGAAAGTCGATAGTTTATAGGCGGATGGTGTGGATAGCGTGATGTTGTTCATGGGGAGCTCCTTCGACCGGCTGCGAGCCGCGATACCTCCTTCAACGACCCGGATCTCGATCGATTCATCGCCCGCGAAGATTCCAGGCGCACACAGGGCCGTCTATCTCATCGGCCGTGACGGCGGGAGTCGGCGCCCCTCGCGCGCTGGCGGCCGGTCGCCGTTCTTCCCCAGTCGACATGTGAGATGCGGCTCACACGAGCCCCGTCGGTGGCGGCGCTGGGTGGTTGGGCAGCCGCGGCGTGAGATCGGTTGCCGCCACAGCGATTTGGATGGATCGAACTAGGGCCCAGACGGCGGCGACCGCGAGCATCACGACGCCTGGCGCGAAGATGATCATCGACAAGCAGAGTTTTGCGCAGTAATTCCATTCCATGGTGTGCTCCTTCAGTGTGGCCACTTCGCGGGTCACGTCACGGCAGTTCCCACGTCGAAACGCTACTTCGAATCCCACGAGCCCCAGGGGGGGATCGTGGACTCCCGGTGTCTTTCCGGGGACGGTCCCGGGGTTCTGCTTCTTGCTCCTTACAATAAGCAATTCGCGTGCCACGGCCCATTGTTACGCCTGTTTTTCGGCTAAATTTCAGCAGTTATGCGCGATCAGGTCTCGCTGGCAACGTCTCAGAGTCTGCCAACTTGTCAGTTGGCTCTTGTAACTACGCATAAAATTCGATGTTATCTCCGCCTGTTACACTGCTCTGCCACGGGCTTTGGGGCGGTGTCGCGTTAGCTGTCATTTTGGCAGTCACCCGGTCGGACGGCAGGGGAGGGAGGCAGGGAGCCTAATCCTCGCCACCGGTCTGACGGATCGATTTCACCTTGCGGTACAGCGTGCGCTCACTGATCCCGAGGAGCTCCGCCGCCGCTGCGCGATTGTCGCCCACGAGCTTCAACACGCGCTGGATGTGCAGCTGCTCCACCTCCGCGAGCGTCTGCGGGCGGTCATCGGCCTTCTTCGCGCATTCTCGAAGTTCCCGAGGCAGATGCTCGACGTCGATCTCCTCGTCCGTCGCCACAATCGTGGCTCGTTCCACTGCGTGCAGCAGCTCACGTACGTTGCCCGGCCAATGCCACTGCACTAAGGCGGTCTCGGCGCCCGGCGTGAAGTGCCAGCGGCGTTGGAAGCGCACGCAGAGCTGCTCCAGGAAGTGATTGGCCAAGACCATGATGTCCGAGGGCCGCTCCCGCAGCGGCGCGACGTGAATCTTGAGCGTGCACAACCGGTAGTAGAGATCCCTGCGAAAGTACCCGCGTTCCATCCTGTCCTGAAGATCCCGATTTGTGGCCGCCAGTAAGCGCACATCGACAGCGACCTCGCGGGTGCCGCCGACGCGTCGAAATCGGCCGTTCTCAAGGACCCGCAAGAGCCGCGTCTGCGCACGCGGCGAGATGTCGCCGACCTCGTCGAGCAAGACAGTGCCGCCACTGGCGACCTCAAAGAGGCCGTGATGCGTATCGCTCGCGCCAGTGTAGGCGCCTTTTTCATGGCCAAATAGCTCGGACTCGAGCAAGTCGCCGTGCAAACTGGTGCAATCAACCACCACCAGCGGCTTGGGCGCGCGCGAGCTCGCGGCGTAGATAACTCAAACCACAACCTCCTTGCCAACACCAATCTCTCCGAAAATGAAAACGGTCGAGTTTGTCGGGCCGACTCGCTTGAGCAGCCGACGCATGGACGTGAGCGACTCGCTGTCGCCGACCAACTTGACCGGCGCAGCCGGGGTCAGCCCATCGTGAAGCACGGCGTTGCGTTGCAGGAGTCGTTGATGTTCGCAGGATCGGAAGATCACCACCTCAAGTTCAGCGATCTCACACGGCTTGCGCAGGTAGTCGAACGCCCCGGCGCGCGTGGCCTCGATCGCAGAGGCGATGGTGCCGTGGCTCGTCAGTATCACCACCGCGACGTCGGGCCGGTGCTTCCGGGCGTGATGCAACACGTCCATCCCCGAGTCGTTGCCGAGGCGAAGGGCTACGATGGCGACCTCGAACGTGCGTTCGTCGAGCAACGCGCGGGCTTGTGCAACCCCGGCGACGCAAGCGACTGAGAACCCGCGTTGGGCCAGCTGATCCGCCAGCAGCTGCCGGAAGGTCCGGTCACTGTCAACCAACAGCACTCGAGTCGGCTCCATGTTTACCCTCCTCGGCTCACGCCGCCAGGTGGGCCGGAACACGCATCGCGAAGGTCACCCCCCTCCGCGGGGCATCGTTCGGTTCCGGTCGGCTGAGATCCCTGTGGGCAACAGGTCGTGAAGCCCGCTCAACGGGGCGGGCACGACGGCAGACCTGCCTGATGTCGGGTTCGCGTCCGACCTCGTTGGCGTGGTTGTCGTCGTGCCTCCCGTCGAAGTAGGGAGCTCAATGTTTCGTCAACAGTGGCCATGCTATACCGCTAGATGCTGAAAAATTCAAGGTTTATCGGTGGATGGCTCAGCTGTGGCGCGAAAATAACGGGTGCAATTCTTCGCCGCGTAAGCCACGACAGCGCAGCGGTGGATGCAACAGGTTCACTGGCGCCGGCCTCGCTGTGGCGAGCGGATCCAGGTCGATGGCGGTGATCGCGAATAGTTCGAACACCGCCAGAGCGACGTGGCCGACAACAAACACAATAATAACGATGGTCGCAGCCGATCGGAGCTTGAACCCTGTGTCCGTGCCTAAGATTTCGCGGTTCGAGCGGCCTCCGCCGCTACTGACAACCGCTGCCGTCTGCCGTGCAGGTCAGTCCAGGGTCACAGCTCCCACACGACGCGCCACAGCCGTTGTTGCCGCAGAGCTTGCCGACGCAGTTCGGCGTGCAGATGTAGGTCCCACACTGTTTTCCGGTCGCGCCGACCTTGCAGATCAGGTGGCGGACGCGTCGCAGCTACCGAGCAGTTCATACAGGTACGCGCTCTCCTTCTTCTGAGTGCCCACGAGCGCTGTCGTCGTCGTCCCGATGCGCAGAAACCCGGCGGCGATCCCGAATCGGTCCTTGGCCACGGCACCGGCAAACGCCACGTCGGTCAGCATCGGCACCTTCTTGTGGTCGTCGATTCGGTAGAGGTAGATCGTGCCCGCGCCGCTCTTGTGATCGACATCGGGGACCAGGATGAGGCCGGAGACGCTGTCGATCTTAAGCCCGCCTAGGCCGAACTGACCGTTGCCATGGATAGGCGAGATGATGCCACTTCGTCCTCCAGCCACACCCAAAAGTTTACATAACGCTCTTATCGGACGCTGAAAGTAGGTCCGCAGCCCCCTCCAGCCCCCTCCTTACATCACCACAACCCTAAAAATTCAAGATTTTATCACAACCAAGGCACAACTACTCCTCAGCGCCGACCCTCAGGTCGCCAACTACCGCGAGGCTGCCTCGCCCCACTCAAGGCTGTAGTCTTCCTCAGCCACCAGCTCGTCAACGCAGTCCCAGGAGTCGAGCTC
>CALENB010000231.1 GCA_937910235.1 uncultured Myxococcales bacterium
GGGCGCGGCTGGCTCGGGCGCGGCTGGCTCGGGCGCGGCTGGCTCGGGCGCGGCTGGCTCGGGCGCGGCTTGTGCTGGCGGGATGGGCTTCGGCGCTGTGGTCTCGTCTGGTGCAGCGGGGGCACGAGCCGCTTCGCCGGATGTGCCGGATGTGCCGGATGTGCCGGATGTGCCGGATGTGCCGGATGTGCCGGATTCGTCGGATTCTCCGGCCGCGGCTGCGGCTGCCGCCGCTGACTGAGCGGCCTCGGCGAGCCCCACAACGGGCGCTGCCGCCTGTTCCGCCGTCGCCGCCACGCCACTGGTGGCGCGCTGCAAGATCAACCAAGCTCCTGCGCTCGCGCCCACGATCACAGCGAGCGCCGCGATGAGCAGCACCCCCCATGCTAGGCGGCGTCGCGGCAGCGCACGCACCTGGGAAGGTTCGTGCGTGACCTCGGTGTCGACCGCCGGTGACCAGGGCGCCGAGGTGCGCACCTGCGCGGCTGGCCGGGGCGCTGGCGCCGCCGTGATCGGCGTGAGGGCGTCGAGATCCCGCACCGTCTCCATAGCGGTCGTGCGGTTGCTGTGCACCGCGACGCGTTGCTGCACCGCCTGTCCCAACACGATACGTGGCCCCGAGAGGGTCGACCGACGCTGCGGCTCAGGCGCCGTGACCGCTGGGTCCGGTGTGCTGTCAGCGAGCGGTTGGGCCGTGATCTCGGGCGATTCTTGCGATTGGTCGAAGTCTGCCAAGACCTCCAAGTCTTCGAAGTCTTCCGAGTCTTCCAAGTCTCCAGATTCGGGGGCGAACTCGACGAGGTCGCGCTCCGCAGGATCCAGGTGATCCGTCACCGACTCCACGTCGTGCAGGCCCGAGATGTTGTCTCGCGCGCTCGGCCCCTCCATCACCGTGCGTTTTCGGCCGCGCGTCTCCTCATCAAAACCTTCAGGGGGCGGCGGCGGCGCTACCGATGAGACCGCGCCCATCACCGCGGTGACGACCTCTGTCTCCGGCATCTGAGGCGGCGATCCCTCCGGCGCCGTTTGCAGGCTATGAACGTGCACCAGCCCGGCCTCGTCGCGGCGTGCAACCAGGGTCTCGGCGCACGCTGGACACCGCACCCGCCGCGGCGTTGCGGCGATGAGCGGCGTCTTGAGGTCGAAGCTGTGGGTGCACGAAGGGCAGGTCAACTGCATGGGGCTAGCCTAGCGAACGTTCTTGCGCACAAGCCATCGGTGGCGGCGACAAGCCCGGAGTTGTGGGGCGTATAGGACCCAGCGCGCTCAAGCACCCGACTTCGTCGGCGGCAGCTTGTGCCAGGTGGGTCGCAGCGTCTTGAGGTGACCGGCCAGCCACGCCTCGATGCCCTGGCGGTAGAGCTTCGAGAAGCGCCGATCGCTCGGCCCGCCAGCGAGCGCAGTGTGGGCCTCGGCTTCCGCCATGTCCGTCACCAAGCGATAGCTCGGCGCGAAGCTCGTTTGGCGCCCACCGCTGCGGTAGAGCTGCCCTTGTTGCACGGTCGCGCGGCCACCTTCGAGGGTGATCGGGCCGACGTCGAAGCCAGCCATCTTGGGCAATCGGCCGCCAAGCAGCAGGTGGCTCATGGTGACGGTTCGCTCGGTACCCCAGGCCTGCGCAGCGCCGTCGCACGCGACCTCGCCGGCGCGCTGCCACACCTCCGCTTGCGATTCGTCGCCGTACCACGGGCTCGCGGGGTCGAGCAGGGCGCAGTCGAAGCTCCAGTAGAAGTCCGCCACGATCGAGCACTCGTTGAACAGCCACGTCATGACCGGCTCGCCAAAATGTCGGCCAAACACGTCGTGCAGCAGCGCCGTGTAGAAGCGCTCAAACCGCGTCGCGCCAAGGCTTTTGGCGTCGTAGCGCAGGTCCCAGTCGCGCAGCTCCAGCGCGCCAGGGCGGTCGGGCAGCTGCGGACGCAGGATCGCCATGAAGCGCTCAGCCTGTGTCGAGTGCAGATCGAGCTGAAGCCGGCGCACCTCGTCGACGGTCCATTCGCTGCTGCTGGCCAGCACGGAGGCGATCCGCTCGGCGCGGTAGGGGCCCATCGGCAGGTTGATCGGGCGGCATCGGCCGTAGCGGTTCAGGTCGTTGTTGGCGGTGACGAAATAGCCTTCGTCGGGATCCACGACCCACGGCAGGCGATCTGGCGGGGTGAAGCCCATCCAGTCGTTGTTGGGATCCCAGCCTGGTAGCGGCACCAGGCCGCTGCGCTTGCCGCGGCGCAAGGGCAGGCGACCGCTCATCTGGTAGGCGATGTGGTTGTCGCAGTCGGCCAGCACCCAATTCCAAGCCGTCTCAATGTGGCTCAACAGCGCCATGCCCTGCCGCACACCCCGCGCATGCACCAGGCTCAGGGACGCGGCTAGCGAGGCGCCGCCCGTGTCCTTGGCGCAGGCCCAGCGCGTCGTCAGGTAGTGGCCGGGGACGTGTGGATCACCGTCGAGCACGCCGTGGTCGTTTTCGTAGAACGTCACCTCAACGTCCGGTTTCTTGGCCCGCTTGATCAACTCGATGCGCGTGCGGAACGGCTGCCACGTCGTTCGGCCGCCCTCCACGCGTTTGTAGCGGCCGTCTTTGCAGGACTCGACCCAGGAGTCTGTGCCGTCCATGAACGCATACGTCGCGCCCCACGCCAGATCGTCGCTGCGACCCAACAGCGGCGCCGGCAGGCCGGGCATCGTGGCGCAGGCACACCACCGCGTCTCCAGCTCGAGCACCGCCTCGTACCACACCCCCGGCAGCCGATTGACCTCCAGGTGCGGGTCGTTGGCGAGGATCGGTTTGCCGGACGCCGTCCGCGACCCAGCGATCACCCAGTTGTTCGACGCGACGGCAGAGGGCAGGGCGCCCATCCATCGCACCGCCTCGGGCACGACCCGCTCACCAAGGGTCACCTTCTTCAGGAGCCACGGGTCAAGATCGTTGAGCTGCCCGGGAAATAGGGGCTCCAGCAGCTCGCGTGGCACGTTGGCCTGCACCAACTCCACCAACAAGCGCTCCATCTCGCCCTGGCTCTGCGCGAGGTTCACGTAGGCGATGACGCGTGTCATCAGCACACAGTCCTCGCGCCGCCACGGCTCGTGTTGGTAGGGCAGCAGCCGCAGCTCCCAGGGCTTGCCATGGGCCGTGAGGCCGCGATTGATGCCATCGACATAGGCCGTCAGCATTCTGCGGTGATCCGACGGCATCTTCTCAATCTCGGCGGTGAGGCCGCGATGCAGCCCGAGTCGGCGGAAGAAGGTGTCGACGCCGAGCATCGTGTCGTCGTCGGAGAGCAGCTCACAGCCGCGGCCCTGGCCGAGCGCCCGCGTGACCAGCAGCTGCATGCCGCGATCCACCGCGTGGCAGTAGCCGAGGCCCAAATAGAGATCCGTGTCCCACTCAGCGTGGATGTGCGGCACGCCGTGGGCGTCACGTGCGATGCGAATGGCGCCGTCGCCATCCATCAGCTTGGGGGTGGCGAAGGGATCGGAGAAGCGTCCCATGCAAGGTACCTCGGAAGCCGGATCTCCGGCGTGATGGGGGCGTTCAGGGGTGCGCGATCAGTATCCCATCGGGCAGCCGCTACCGGCGGTGCCGCTCGATCCACCGCCGCTGCCATCGCGCTGCAGCGCGGTCCGCACCTCCCAGAGCTCGGGGAACGCGCGTTTGCCGGTGGTTGATTTGAGGTAGTCGACGCCCGCGCTGCCGCCTGTGCCGGGTTTCCAGCCGATCACACGGGCTACGACGCGCACGTGATGCTCGCGCCACAGGCTGAGGTACTCGTCAAACGCGATCAGACTCTCGAACAGCAAGTACAGCGGCATGTGTTGGTCGGGGTGCTGAAACACCGGCAGCAAGGCCTGCACGACGGCGTCACGCACCGCGGCGTCGTCACGCTGGTCGGGATCGAAGGCCGCCTCCGGCACCTCGAAACCTGCGGCGTGCACCATGCGGCACCACACCGTGCGCAGATCTTCGGCGGCCAGCCGGGCCTCGAGGCGCTCACGCAGATCGGGTCGATTGTTGAAGAACGTGCAGTAGCGGGGATCTTTGAGCCCAACGGCGAACTCAACCTCGCGAAACTGGACGGACTGAAAGCCGCTGGCCGGCATCAGGTGATCGCGAAAATGGAGGAAATCGATCGGCTGCATGGTCTCGACGATGTGGATCTGCTGCACCAGCAGCCGCATGATCTCGACGATGCGGTGGATGAAGTGGCGGGCGCGCAGATGCTGACCCTGTGCCATGAAGCCCATGGCCCGCTCGACCTCGTGCAGCACCAGCTTGAACCAGAGCTCGTACGATTGATGGATGATGATGAACAGCATCTCATCGTGGTGCGGTGGGTCGGACTCCGGCACTTGCAGGCTGAGCAGCTCGCTCACGCGCAGGTAGTCGTTGTAGGTCAGGTCGCTGCTGCGGATCGCACGTGGCGCCGCGTTTTCGTCGCCGTACATGCCGTGCACCGGGGGCGACTCGGCGGGTCTGTCTTCGCTCATGATGCGTTGCGGTCCTGTCGTCTGCGTTGTTGTGGCTGGCGCGCGTCGGCTACTGGGTCGCTGGCCGGCCGGTCGGTTCGTTGCAAGGTAGCCCGGTGATGAACGCACCGACCGCGTTTAGCACCACGGGCGGGATCTCGTGCTGGCCGTTGAACTCGAGCAGATCGCCCTTGAGTCCGGCGTCGGTCAGCAGCGTGTGCAGCCGCCGCGCCTCGGCCACACCGAGCAGCGGATCCTGGCGGCCGTGGCTCTGCACAAAGCGCAGGCCCGCGCGCGCCGGCGCCGCCTGCCGCCAGACCGTCTCGTGCAGCAGCGTCGCGCTCATGAGCACCAGACCGGCCGGAGCCAGCGGCGCCGTCAGCGCGACCTCTGTGCAGACCATGGCGCCTTGGCTGAACCCGCCGAGCACGACGCGGTCGAGCGGTCGGCCAAGATCGGCGAGTAAATTGAGGACGAGCTCGCGGGCCTCGCTGAGCCCTTGGGGTGTAATGCCTGACATGTCGCGGTGCGTGCCCGCCATCATGGCGCGGTTCAGGGCGTCCATGTCGATCTGAAACCAGGCGCGACCGGACGAGAAAGGCCCGATATTTACGGTTTGAGGCGCGTTTGGGAAGATCCACGTCGTGCCCGGCGGCGCGGCGATCTCGCGGTGCAGGGGGAGCAGATCCTGCCAACTGGCGCCGTAGCCGTGCAGCATGACGACCACGGGACCATCGTCGGACCCTGGGACTTCGAGCACATCGAGGCCACCCATCCGGCGCTGCAGGACTTTGTTGTGAGCCATGGTCGTCTCCAGGCGGCTGCGACGAGCGCTGCCGCTGCAATCTCGCCGCACCCATACCGCGCTGGGCCGCACCTGTCATCTCGCCTGGGTCGTGTCGCGAGGGGCGCCGCGGTCGATTCGCGAAAGTCTTGAACTTGTCGCCGTACGGTGGTCTACGGGGAGGGCTGCCGCGCCGCCAACCACGGACGCTGGCTCCACGCGGCCCTGGTCTTCGAGCCCCGCGCTCACGGCACATCGGACAACGTCATCCTGCCGCGCGACGTTGGCGACAATCCGTATGCGTCTGGCTGGTACGTCGGATGGATAGGAGAATCATGGACCAGAACCTTAAGACCGGCGCTGACGTCCTCAACGACGGCGCGCTCAACCACGGCACCGCGTTTACGCGTGAACAGCGCGACAAGCTCGGGCTGCGTGGCCTGCTGCCGTGGGCGACGTCGAATCAGTCCACGCAGGTGACCCGCGTACTTGGCAACCTCCGGCGCAAGACCTTCGCCATCGAGCGCTACATCCTCCTCAACGCCCTGCACGACCGCAACCAACGGCTCTTCTATCGCGTGCTCATCGACCACGTCGACGAGATCATGCCCATCATCTACACCCCGACCGTGGGGCAGGCCTGCAAAGAGTTCGCCCACATCTTTCGGCAGTCGCGGGGCTTCTACATCACACCTGACGATCGTGGCCAGATCCAAGACATGCTCGCGAACTGGCCGCACAAGGACGTGCGCGTGATCGTCATCACCGACGGCGAGCGCATCTTGGGGCTCGGTGACCTGGGCGCGAACGGGATGGGCATCCCGATCGGAAAGCTCGACCTCTACACCGCGCTGGCCGGGATCCCGCCCGATCAGTGCATGCCCGTCATGCTCGACGTCGGCACCTCGAACCAGGCGCTGCGCGACGACCCGCTCTACCTGGGCTACCCAAGTGGCCGCCTCACGGGCGACGCGTACGATTCGCTGGTAGACGAGTTCATCGAGGCCGTGCAGCGCACCTTCCCCAAGGCCATGGTGCAGTTCGAGGACTTCCTGACGCCGAACGCCTACAAGCTGCTGCATCGGTATCGCGATCGCATCCTCTCGTTCAACGACGATATCCAAGGCACGGCCGCGGTCGCGCTCGCTGGGATCCACGCCGCGACCCGGATCACCGGCGATCGATTCTCGGCGCTGCGAGTGATGTTCTTGGGGGCAGGATCGGCCGCGACCGGTATCGGCGACTTGCTGACGCAGGCGCTCATAGCCGATGGCCTAGCGGAGGCAGAGGCGCGACGGCGGCTCTGGTTCGTTGACGTTGCGGGGCTGGTCGTGGAGGGCAGAACGGATCTGATGCCGCACAACGAACCGTACGCACACGCGCACGCCCCTGCCGATTTTCTGACGGCGCTGCGGGAGATCAAGCCGCACGTGCTCATCGGAGCGACCGGCCACGCGGGTACGTTTACGCGCGAGGTGATTGAAACCATGGCGGCCAATCACGAGCGGCCGGTGGTCTTCGCGCTGTCCAACCCGACGTCAAAGGCCGAATGTACGGCGCAGCAGGCGTACACGTGGAGCCGTGGCAAGGTCGTGTTTGCCAGTGGCAGCCCGTTCCCGGCGATTGGACTGGGCGACGGCAAGCGGCGGCGGCCCGGCCAGGGTAATAATGCGTACATCTTTCCGGGTATCGGGCTCGGGGTCATCGGCTGTGAGCCCTCCAGAATCAGCGACGCCATGTTCCTCGCCGCCGCGCGCGCTTTGGCGGAGGCGGTCTCGGTGGACGACCTCGCTGAGGTGTCGCTGTATCCGCCGCTGGCTCAGATCCGTGCCGTGTCGCTCGCCATCGCGGTGGCGGTGGCCGAACAGGCGTACGCAGAGGCGGTCGCGGGGCTGCCTCGGCCGGCAGATCTGCGAGCGCACTTGGCCGGTCTGATGTACGTGCCGGATTATCAGGCGTGAGGGTGGGGTGCGCTGACGACCGCGGCTGCGCAGACCCCTACTCGACGAGCGCTTCGGCCCGGCCAAGGCCACTCACCACCTGGTCTGCGACCCACCGTCGCGACCACGCGCCCAGGTGCGCACCGATCTCCGTCATGCCCTCCGGCCCAACCTCACCGCCAGCCACCACGGCCTCGCCTAGCGCCCCACCGTCGAGCAGCGCGCGCAACGTGGCCGCTTCGACCGGTGACGGCACGCGCAGGTCGATCGCCCAACCAGCCCGGAAAATCAGCACATCCACTACCTGCGACCGGTTGGCGTCGAGGCCATCGACCGCGCGCTCCCACACCTCAGCGAGGGCCGCGACGGCGCGGCGATCCACCCGGCCCAACCAGGTCGTCGAGGCAGGCGTCAGCTGCACGTCGGCGTATCGCTCGGGCGGCACAGCGGCCAAGGCTGCTGCCGCGAGCGGCGCCTGCCACGGCTGCCAACCCGTCGTCACCAGCCGCCACTCCAACGCGGCGCAGGCAGCGAGCCAAGGGATCTCCAGGTCCAGCCGCGTCGCCAGCCAATCGGCGAAGCGGTCCCCCAGCCGCTCCAGGGCCCAGTGTCGAGATGGATGATCCGCCAGATAGGCCGTCGTCTCGGCCTCAAAGCGCGCTTCACCCAGCGCTGTGATCGTCGCCGGGAAGTCCTGCTGCATCGCCTCGTGCAGGCGCGCGGCGACCATGCGTTCGTACACGGAGACACGCAGCGCCGCCGTCATGAGCGGGTTGGGCAGCACCGTGGCCCGCACCTCCGACTCGGTCGCGGTTCGGAGCCCGGTGATGGCATCGAAGAACCATCCCTGCAGCGCGCTCACCGCGTCGGGGGCGCCCGCGGCCGCACCATCAGTCGCCAGGCGAGCCGGGTCCGTGTGTGGTTCTGGTGCCGTGGCTGTTGTCGCTGTCGATGCCGATGTCGCCCGCGCCGCCGCGATCATCGGCGCCGCCCGCTGCGCCTCCTGCCACACCACCTCAAACGCCGGGATCTCGTCGTCCCACTCCAGCATGGTCGCTCGCCCGCCGCTGCGCTTGAGCGCCGCCGCCAACAGCTGCCACACCGGATCGATGACGGGACCGATATGCGAATCGAACAGATGGCTACCCCGGTCGGTGTGCCCAGCCACATGCAGCTGCGTGACACGATCCCAAGGCACATGATCGAGGTACGTCCAGGGGTCGAATTGGTGGTTCACGCTGCTGACGTAGATGTTGTTGACGTCGAGTAGGAGCCCGCAATCCGCCTGCTCGGCCATCCGCGCGATGAACTCCCACTCCGGCATCGTCGTACACGAGAAGGCGGCGTAGCTCGATGGGTTCTCCAGCATCAACGGCCGCTCCAGCACGCCCTGCACACGCCGGATCCGTTCGACCATCCACGCCAGCGTCGCCTCGTCGTAGGCGACCGGCAGCAGGTCGTGGCTATTGCGACCGCGCACACCCGTCCAGCACACATGGTCGCTGAGCCAAGGCACGTCGAGGTGATCGGCCAGGGCTTTCACCTGCTTGAGGTAGTCCATATCCAGCGGATCCGCGCCGCCAATCGAGAGGGAGACGCCGTGCAAGACGATGGGGTAGTCCGCGCGCAGCCGCTCCAAGATACCGCGGTACCGGCCGCGGTGGTGCAGCGCGTTCTCCGTGATGACCTCAAACCAGCCGACGGCGGGGCGCTCCGCGACGATCGTGCCCACATGCTCGGTGCGCAGGCCCAGACCGAGGCCCAGATCGGGCAGATTCCAGCGGTTGGCGGGTGGATTGTGCGGCGTCATGGCAGCCTCCTCTGGGCGCCACTGCGGTGACGCGCCGCCTACTCTGCCATGGACGGGTGACGCGTCGCTGCGCAAGGCAAAAAATGGCACCCTCGGGCCTCCAACCAATCGCGCCAAGCCTGCGCATCTCTTTGGAGGCGCCCGTGCCCACCTTGCCGACGCTCGTTGTCTACAACCCCGCCTCGAGCGCCGGGCGTACCAAGCAGCGCTGGGCGGAGCTGGCACCCCAGGTTCGCGGGGTTTTAGGGCCAGTGCAGGTCCACGAGACCCAGGGCCCGGGTGACGCGTCGTTCGCGGTGCGCGACGCCCTCCGAAAGCAGCCGCACCACGTGCTGTGCATCGGCGGGGACGGCACCAATCACGAGGTGATCAACGGCTTCTTTGAGGTCGGATCGACGCTGCCCATCGCACCCGAGGCGACGTTCAGCTTCCTGGTCAGCGGCACCGGCGGTGACCTCGGCCGCACCTTCCCAGCGGCCCACGATCCCGCCGCGCTCCTGCCGCGCATTGTCGCGAATGACTACCAGCCCCTCGATTTGATCGGCTGCACGTACACCGCCGACGACGACAGCGCGCAGTTCGAGCTCATCGTCAACATCGCCTCGCTCGGCATGGGCGGCTGGGTCTGCCGACGCGTGGATCGACGGCCCAAGGGGCGGATGCCGGCGGACGCCCTGTTTTTCCTGACCAGCCTCGAGGCGCTCGTGAAGACGCAGCCGTTTTCTGTGCATGTGCGTGTCGACGACGGCGAACCGCGGCCGGTGATGATGCGCAATATCGTCATCGCCAACGCCCGTTTTCACGGCGGTGGTATGGAGATCGCGCCACACGCGCAGACAGATGACGGCGAGTTGGATCTCGTCATCAGCGGCGCGTTCAAGCCGCTGCCGATGGTGTGGGTGTCGCGATTGATGTACCGCGGTCGCGCGCACGAGCATCCGCTGATCACCATGGAACGCGCGCGGCGGGTGGAGATACTCCCCGACACCGACGATGTGTTTCTGGAGATGGACGGCGAAGCCATGGGCCGCGCCCCGGCGACTTTTGAGACGCTTCCCGGCGTGTTGCGCGCTATCCTGTGACCCTCGCGCGGAGATCGCTACCCTCGGCGGCATCTGGAGGTGGCTCATGGGTCGGTTGGGATTGTGGTGTGTAGCGTTCGTGGTCGGCAGCGCCGGGTGGGTGGTCGGCTGTAGCGGACCGACGCCGCCAGGGCCGTACGACGCCGGGATCGCGAGCTTGGACACCGTGTCGACAGACGACGGGCTCGCTGACACGGCCTCGCTTGACGCAGGCGCGCCCGACGCAGACGCCGTCGCGGGCGACATAGCGCTCGCCGACGGCGGCCAGGCTGACGCGCCCGACACCGCGCTGGCCGACACCGCGCTGGCCGACACCGCGCTGGCCGACACCGCGCTGGCCGACACCGCGCTGGCCGACACCGC
>CALENB010000232.1 GCA_937910235.1 uncultured Myxococcales bacterium
ACAACCACGACTGGGCCAGACAACCACGACTGGGCCAGACAACCACGACTGGGCCAGACAACCACGACTGGGCCCAGCCGCGGCTGGGCCAAGCAACCTGCGTCAACGCTTGCGAACTTGATCTCAAGTCTAGGTCCTCAAAGTTCGCGTTTCATGTTTTTTTTTCGACGTCACGAGAGGCGTCGCCACAAGTCGCACCGCCACACTGGCAAGTAGAAGCTCCCATCATGCAAGAGATCTGGTCCAGAGCGCTCGAAGACCTACGAGCGACGACCGATCGACCGGCTTTCGAGTCTTGGTTGTCGCCGATACAGCTCGTTGGAGAGCACGATGACCAACTCGATCTCGGCGTGCCCGACCCGTATTTTCTCGACTACGTGACCAGCAATCTGTTCGACCGGATCTGCCGCTCCGTGGACCGCGTCGCCCACCGACCCATGCAGGTGCGCCTGCTCGTCGCCGATCCGAGTTTGATGGCGCCTGAGCCACCGACGCCGCAAGCCACCGCCTCGCACCGGCCCCACCCACCGCAGGTCTCGCTTGATTTCGGTGACGCCGGCGACGCGATCCCACCGTCACGGCCGCGCGATCGGGACTACCTCGTCCGCAGCCTCGATTTTGGCAGCTTCGTGGTCGGTCAACCCAATCAACTCGCCCATGGCGCCGCGCAGGCCGTGGCGGAGTCGGATCCGCCAACCTTCAACCCGCTGTTTCTCTACGGCGGCGTTGGCATCGGAAAGACACATCTGCTGCACGCCATCGGCCACGAGGTTCGGCAGCGCCATCCGGAACGCAGGATCTTGTACGTCGCTGCAGCCAGCTTCATCGACGACTTCCTCAACGCCATCCGCAGCAAAGATCCCGACGATCGTTCGCGTCTGCGCGATCGATACCGCAGCGTCGATCTGCTGCTGGTCGACGATGTGCAGTTTCTCCAGGGCAAGAAGAAGACGCAGGAAGAGTTCTTTCACACGTTCAACGCCCTGCACCAGGCCGGCAAGCAGATCGTGCTCGCCTCCGATCGCTTCCCCTCAGAGCTCTCCGATTTTCAAGATCGACTGCGCAGCCGTTTCGCCTGGGGTCTGGTCGCCGAGATCGACGCGCCCGATCGCGACATGCGCGTGGCCATCCTCCACCGCAAAGCCGCGGCGCAGGGCATGAACCTGTCTATGGACGTGATCCACTACCTCGCCGATCACCTCCGCAACAACGTGCGGGAGCTCGAAGGCGCGCTCCACAAGCTGGCGCTTCACGCGCGCATCAGTCAGCGCGAGCTGGACCTGACGCTCGCGCGCGAAGTCATGGGGCCCGTCATCGAGTTGCCCAGCCAACGGTTGACGATCGATGCCATCCAACGCACGACCGCCAAGCACTTCTTGCTCAAGCTGACCGACCTCAAAGGCAACAAACGCCACAAAGCCGTCGTGACGCCGCGCATGATCGCGATGGCCCTCGCGCGCAAACACACCGAGTCGAGCTACCCCGAGATAGGTCGCCTGTTTGGTGGCCGAGATCACAGCACCGTGATCAGCGCCTGCAAGCGTGTAAAGTGGTGGTTGTCGAGCGACTCGCGCGTGCAGGCGGACGTGCAAGCCATCGAAGAGCTGCTAGGCCGCTGACGGCTGCCTGACCCGCTCGCCCCGCCCACCGACGTCTAATTGCAGCGCCCGCCAAGCGCCGTCAGCTCGGGCTAGGCAGCGACGATCAGGCCCGAACTCTGAGCCACAGCCCGCAGCCCGTCAGCCGTCCGCTCCGCGTGAGCCGGAGGCGGCCCGAGAGCGACGTCCGCTTGCCCAGGCGGCTGTGGCGCCCCGACGACCAGGGTCCGCGGCAGCCCTTCGCGCCTCTCCAGCCGAAGATCGGGCTTACCCGCTCCGCCACGCCCTCACCCGACACGGACCTAAGTAGGCGACCTCTGGTGTGCGCCAGATCGTTTCGCGATCCGCGTAACCCCCCGCAGCGTGGTCGGGTGGCAGATTATTTTTCTGACATCAGTTTTTTTTTGACTACCCTTTTCCTTGTGGGACGCTCCAGTCGTGCCCGGTGCAGGCGCTTGAAGTTATCCACAGGTCTGTGGACACCGACTCGCAGTGTCACGTTTGCTGATCTGTGGAGCGCTGGGTGATCCGACGTGGATGGCCGTGGCCGCGACAGGGGCCTGTGGACAACTCGGCGGTGGTGCACATTTCTCCCCGCTTGCGTCCACACCGAGATCGCCACCAAGGGACCAAGATCAGGGCACTGCCTCCGTTCCCCCCCAACGTCCACAGACACCACTGCTGCTACCTTGATCCCAACTTCTTGTGCGCTGCAAAAACAGCAGGCGAGCGGAGCGAGCGGCAGGGGCTTGGCGCGGATCGCTAAGGGCGGTAGAACCCGGTGGTCAACGGTTTTGGTTCTTGACGAAGGAGTGGCCATGAAGGTTCGCATCGACAAAGGCGCGCTCATCACCCCGCTGTATCGCGCGCAAGGCGTCATTGACCGCAAGGCGTCCACCAACGTCCTCGCCTGTGTGCACATGGTCGCAGGGGACGGCGGGTTGACGTTCACCGCGACCGACTACGACGTGACGATGACCGCGGATGTCAGCGCGGAGGTCTTGGAGCCAGGCGCGGCCTTGGTCAACGGTCGCGCGCTCTTCGACGTGGTGCGCGCGCTGCCGGATGGCGTGGACGTCCTGATGACCTGCGACGACAGCCACCGCATTCGCATCGAGGCCGGTCGGGCCTACTACCACCTCAACGGTCTCGCGCCGGAGGAGTTCCCCGACGTCGTGGAAGAAGGCACCGGCAAGCGCCTCCACCTAGACAAGGAGGAGGTCAGCGGCATGTTGCGCCGCACGCTGTTCTCGGTGTCGGCGGATGAGAGTCGCCCTGCGCTCAACGGTGTGCTGCTGGAGATCGAGCCCGCCGGCCCTACGCAGGCCCTGTTGCGCATGGTCTCTACGGATGGTCATCGTCTCAGTCGGGTTGAGCGCACAGTCGAAGCCACGGACTACGATGGATCGAGCTACCGCTGCATCGTTCATCGCCGCGGCGCCGCTGAGCTGCAACGCATCTTTGAGGGCAGCGATCTCGGCGTCGTAATCGAGTTCCTGGGCCGAAACGTCGTCTTCAGCAGCGACCACGCCCGTCTCCAGGTGCGCCAGATCGAGGAGGCCTTCCCCGAGTACCAGCGCGTGATCCCTGACCGTGGCGATGCCTCCGTCTCGCTGAGCAAGACCGCGCTCGTCAACGCGATCCGTCGGGTTTCCTCGCTTGCGAGCGGCAAACACAACCTGCTGCGCATGGACTTGGAGCCTGGTCGCATCAGCCTTGAGATGGTTCACGCCGACTTCGGCGACGCCCACGAAGAGATTGAAGTGCCCGAGTACGAAGGCCACAACGTCTCGGTTGGGTTCAACCCACGCTACTTGATGGACGTCTGCGGTGTGTTGGACGTAGAGACCGTCACGCTAGAGATGAGTGACCAGTTCTCGCCTTGTTTGATCAACGCTGAGGATGAGCAAGGTTCGACGTTTGTGGTCATGCCGATGCGGCTCTGATTGATCCATGCACCTCGAGCGAGTCTGGGCGGACGGGTTCCGCAACCTGAGCGGCGTTGAACTGCTGCCGCATGTGCGCTTCAACATCGTTGAGGGCGACAATGGCCAGGGCAAGACCAACCTGCTTGAGGCGATCTACCTCCTAGCTGGCCTGCGCAGCTTTCGCACCACGCGACTGGCGGAGTGCGTGCGCTTTGATCAGGATCGCGCCGAGGTGGCGTGCCGCGTGGTTCGCCGTGGGGTCGCCTCCGATCTGGGCATGGAGCTCGGCGGACGTCGTACCGGCAGCGGCCCGCGCTCCAAAGTGTGGGTGGACGGCAAGGTCGCGTCGCGTGCCACAGACTACCTGGGTCGTTTGGTGGTGGTGCTGTTCACACCAGACCACTTGCGCCTGCCGTTTGGCGAGCCGGACGCGCGGCGGCGCTATCTCGACCGCGCCTTGTTCAATCATCAGGCCGGTTGGCTGGCGACGCTGCGGCGCTACGATCGCACCTTGTCGCAGCGCAACGCCTTGTTGCGGGCCGTCTCGGCCGGTGACGCCGATCGCACGATGCTGGCGGTGTACGACGAGCTGCTGGCCACAGCGGGCGCGGAGATCTCATTTGGCCGCGCCTCGTTCGCCGCCGAGCTGAGCGAGGGGGTCGCCGCTGAGTTCTCAGCGTTCGCGGCGCCGGGGCTGGTCGCGGCGCTCAGCTATAAGGCGCGGGGCGCGATCACGGCTGGCATGGACGAAGCGGCCCGCAAGGACGCGCTGCTCGGTGGTCTAGCCGACAAGTTGGACCTCGATTTGCGCCGCGGCTACACGTCCATGGGTCCGCATCTCGATGATTTGGTGCTGACGATCGACGGTCGCCCGGCGCGAGTGCACGCCAGCGCCGGTCAGTGCCGCGCCTTGGTGCTCGCGATGAAGATCGCCGAGATCAGAAGCCTCGAGCGCCACCTTGGCGAACCCCCCGTGTTGTTGATGGATGATGTCTCCAGTGAGCTCGATGCCGACCGCAATCAAGCGCTTATGGCCCACCTCGACGCGCTGGGCGGTCAGGTCTTCCTGACGACGACGGACGCCGCCTTCATTCGACTGACCGCACCCCGACAAGTGGTCCGTATCCGCGGCGGCGAGCTCGATTCATCGCCATCGCCGTCGGCGTCGACCGACTCGCCAGCGGGTGACGATCCCGGATCGATGGCGTAGAAGTTCAAGCGAAGGCGCCGCGGCCGAGGGAACCAACGACAGCACCGAGGGGGCAAGGGTGGAGGCATTTCGCATCGAGGGAGGGGTACCGCTTAGCGGACGTATTCGGGTTTCTGGCAATAAAAATGAAGCGCTACCGGCGCTGGCCTGTTCGCTGCTCACCGATCAGCCCGTCGTGCTCAACAACGTGCCGGACATCATCGATGTACGGGTCATGCTCGACATCATGCGGCATCTCGGCACCACGGTGACGTACGAGGGCCCCAACCGGCTGCATTTGCACACCCCCAAACTCAAGACAACCAAGGTCCCGGTCGCGCTCGGTCGCCGCGTCCGCGCCTCAATCTTGTTTCTCGGTCCCTTATTGGGCCGCGCCGGCAGCGTCGATCTGCCGCCGCCCGGTGGTGACGTGATCGGTCGCCGGCGCGTCGACACCCACCTAGATGGTCTCGAGCAGCTCGGCGCACGCTTTCAGCACGGCGATACCTATCGCCTCAACGCCTCGAAGCTCGTCGGTATCGACATGTTCCTCGATGAGGCCTCCGTCACCGCGACCGAGAACCTGCTCATGGCCGCCGCCACCGCCGAGGGCACCACGACGCTGCGCAACGCCGCTTCGGAGCCCCATGTGCAGGGCATCGCGCGGATGTTGGTGCAGATGGGCGCCCAGATCGACGGCGTCGGCAGCAACTGCATGTCCGTCACCGGCGCGAAGGTGCTGACCGGGTGTGAGCACACGATCGGCCCGGATTACCTGGAGATTGGCAGCTTCGTTGGCCTCGCTGCGGTGACGGGTGGCGATCTGGTGATCGAAGACGTCGTCGCCGAAGACCTGCGCATGGTCCGGATGGTGTTTGACCGAATCGGCGTGCGAACCAAGATGCGCGGCACCGAGTTGCACGTTCCCGGCCGACAGAAGCTGGAGATTCGCACCGACTTGTCGGGTCATGTGCCGAAGATCGACGACGCGCCCTGGCCGCAGTTCCCCACAGACCTGATGAGCATCGCGATCACGGTGGCGACGCAGAGCCGCGGTACGGTGCTGTTTTTCGAGAAGATGTTCGAAGGCCGCATGTTTTTTGTCGACGCGCTGATCGGTATGGGCGCGCAGATCATCTTGTGCGACCCGCATCGTGTCGTGGTGGTCGGGCCGAGTCAGCTGTACGCCAGCCGGCTGGAGAGCCCGGATGTGCGGGCTGGCATGAGCTTGTTGATCGCGGCGCTATGTGCCCGCGGCACGAGCGTCATCCACAACATCCGCCAGATCGATCGGGGGTATGAGCGGATCGAAGAGAAGCTGCGTAGCCTCGGCGCTCGCATTGAGCGGATTCAGGAGTAGGACGCCATGGCCTCCCAAGACGCGGCTCAGAGCGTCGCCCGTGCGCAGCTCGTCAACGCCAAACGGGTGGTGCTCAAGGTCGGCTCGCAGGTGCTGTGCCAGGCCGACGGCCGGGTTGATGAGACCGTGTTGGGTCGACTCTGCGCCGATATTGCGGCGCTGATGGCAGAGGGGCGGCAGGTCGTGCTGGTCTCGTCTGGCGCCGTCGCCATGGGTCGCGGTGAGGTAGGGCAAGTGCTCGGCGCCGCAGATCATGGCCTCGGCAGCCTAGGTAAACAGGCGCTGGCGGCGGTTGGGCAGGGGCTGCTGATGAGCCGCTATCGGGCTCATCTGAGCGGTCACGGGATTCACACCGCTCAGATGCTGCTGACCCATGGCGATCTGGGCGAACGAGGTCGATTCCTGCACGCGCGGCGGGTCGCGGCGGAGCTGCTGAGCGCCGGAATTCTACCGGTGGTGAACGAAAACGACACCGTGAGCGTGGAGGAGTTGCGTTTTGGCGACAACGACGCCCTCGCCGCGCAGTTCGCCCAGGCCGTCGGCGCGGATGTGCTGATTTTGCTGACAGAGGTCGATGGTCTCTACACCGCCAACCCGCACCTCGACCCCACCGCGCAGCTGCTGCACAGCGTCGCCAGCCGAGACGACACGGCGCTGGCGCGGGCTGGCAGCGGCACGTCGCGATTTGGCACGGGCGGCATGCGATCCAAGGTGCTCGCGGCGCGCAAGGCCGGCGAGGTGGGGATCGTCACGGTGGTGGCGCACGGTCGCAGGGAAGGTGTGGTCGCGCGTGTGCTGGCGGGTGAGTCGGAGGGCACGATCTTTGTGCCGCCGCGGCGCCGTCTGACCGCGCGGCGCAAGTGGTTGACCATGTCACCGCGCGTGCGTGGCACGGTGGTGGTGGACGCGGGCGCGGCGCACGCGCTGGCGGTCGGCGGTCGCTCCCTGCTGCCGGTTGGCGTCACGCAGGTCGAGGGTCGTTTCGGCGTGGGTGATGCGGTGCGTGTGGTGGGTCCGGACGGCGCGCTGCTCGGCCGCGGTTTGGTGCGCTACGCCAGCGAAGACGCGCGTGAGGCCGCAGGGCTGCGCACGGACGAGATCGCCACGCGCCTGGGCTGGTTGCCGGCGAAGGAGCTGGTGCATCGTGATGACTTCGTGTCCTGAGCCGATGTGTCCTGAGCCGATGTGTCCTGAGCCGATGGCTCCAGACCCGGTGCACCGAATCGACCGATTACGCTGGTTTTGCGGGCGCTGTGCGGCGATCGTCGTCTGGGCGACCGGCTGCGTGACCGGGCTTGGCTGTGGAAGCGAGGCCCCCGCCAAGACGCCCGCCGCGCCAGTGGTGCTGACGGGCGGCGTGCAGCTGCATGTGGTCGCCCCGACGCTGTGGCCGCCCGCGGCTGGGTCGCGGGTGCGTGTCTCGCGTGGACTCGCTGGCGCTCCTGGTGTGCAGGTCGCCGCCTATACGACGCCGCCAGCGCCGTTCCGTGTGGTGCCGCACCCCGATCAGGCCGCCTGGATCGGCGTTGAGCTCGTCGATGCGGCGGGAACTGTCATCGCCGCCGGCCAGACACCGGCGCTGATCGTGGCGAGCGACGCGCCCGATCGCGAGGTGCCGTTGTTTTTGGTGGCGCGTGGGCAGGCGCTCGCCGTGCGCGACGTCTCGGCCAAACCCGTCACGTTGGCCGCGCGGGTCGGCAGCTCGGCGACAGCGCTGCCCGACGGTAGCGTCGTGATCGCGGGCGGCGGCGCGCCGACGGCGGATGGGATCCCCTGCGCTGGCGGCGCGCCCGCGCAGCTTGACGCCGCCGTGCGCCAGCTCGATCCGTTGCGACACGATCTGACGGTCATCGCACAGCTGGCGGCGCCGCGCGCCTTCCACGCGGCGGCGGCGTTGCCGGGTAATCGGGTCGCGTTGACCGGCGGCTACCTGGGCGCGCCGGCGGCGCCGGGCGCCAGCGTGGAGCTGCTCTCGGCGAATCAGGCGACGATCAAGACCGCACCTTTTGGATTGAGTCAGGCCCGCGCCCGCCATTGCGTGGTCGCGCTCGGTGGGCGCCTGCTCGTGGTTGGCGGCGATGGCCCGGGTGGCGGGACCGCGGAGCTCTGGGATCCAGGCACCGGAACGGTCGCCACGGTGGCGTTGCTGGGCGTGCGCCGCCGGCCGAGCTGCGAAGCCGTCGTCGATCCAACCACCGGCGCGCAGCTGGTCTTTGTGGTCGGCGGCGACGTGGGCGGCGCCGCGGTCGGCACCGACGTCGCGCTCCAGGTCGACGGCAGCAAGCTCACGCTGTCAGGCACGTTGCCGCCGATCGCCCAGGCGCATCGCTATGAAGCCGTCGCCGCGACCCTGGCGCCCCTCGGTGTGCTGCGAATCGGCGGATTGGCCGCCAATGACGCGGGACATGAGCAGATCAGCTGGCTGCAGCTGCCCGGCGCCGCCTACGCCGCCCTCGGCAGCCTGAGCGAGGCCCGAGGTTGCGGCGCCAGCGCGGTGGTGGGTCACACGTTGGTGCTCGCCGGCGGCGTCAGCGGCGCGGGTCGCTCTGCGGCGTTGGCGATGATCGATTTGGTCGAACGCAAGGTGATCAGCGTCGCGATGCCCGTCGCCCGCGCAGGTGGCTGGGTGGTCGCGACAACGAACGGCGCCGCGCTCATCGGTGGTGGCACCGCGGACGGCGTGGTGGCGACGCTGCCCTAGGGCTGCGGGGCCAGCTGCGCGCAGCAACAGAGAGGAAGCAGCGATGACAGCTCAAAAACCGGCCGCCTCGTCGGCACGGGGACTGATAGTAGGCGCCATCTTCGCGATCGTCGTCTTGGCCGGAGCCTGGGCTACGGGCGTCTTCGACACCGGACCTTCGTCGGACGCCGCGGGGACGTCCGACCTCGCGACCGGTGCAGCCGCGGGGGTGGCGGCGGCTGATCCGGCGGCGCGCTCCGCCCCGCCGCCCGCTCCTTCAGCGGCGTCCCCCTCAACCCCGGTGACGTCGGGGCAACCCAGCGCGACGCCCGGGACGGCGCCGGCGGACGGTGGCCCGCGCCGCCCGGTGTGGGTCGACGTTCCCGCACGCACGGCCGCGACCGCTGGTGGACCGCTGGTGATCGGGCTGCATGGCCGTGGCGACAGC
Source organism: uncultured Myxococcales bacterium (assembly GCA_937910235.1). Classification (GTDB taxonomy): domain Bacteria; phylum Myxococcota_A; class UBA9042; order UBA9042; family UBA9042; genus UBA9042. The sequence continues at coordinate 9,204 of CALENB010000232.1, forward strand.
GCCGCCAACTTCGCCCGGCTCGCGCCGCGTTTTCCGGCCGGTCTGGCGTGGCGCTTCGTGCAGGCCAGCGCGCCTTTTTCCGGCGGATTTGCGTGGTTTTTGCGCGGTTCTGGCGGTCGACCGGAGGGCATCTCCGCGAGCGTCGCGGCCATCCATGTGCAGGTCCTCAGCGCAGGCGCCGGGCGTCCCGTGGCGCTGTTTGGGTTCTCCCAAGGCTGCATGCTGATCGTGCACTACCTCATCGCCCATCCCGAGCAGATCAAGGCGGCCGTCTGTGTGGGCGGCAGCGTCGTCGGCCCGTTGGGTACCCCTACGCTGGGCTCACCGGCGGCCCCCGCTGCGCGACCTCCGGTGCTGTTTGTGAATGGCGTCGAAGACACCATCGTGCCGGCGCAAGACACCCGCGCGGCGATGCAAGCGCTGGAGGCGCACGGCTTTCCGACCGAACAAATCGAGCATCCCGGCGGCCACATCGTGCCGAGCGAGGAGATGGGTCGAATCGGCGCCTGGTTGGTGCGAAAGGTCGCCGCGCCGTAGGTCGTCCCCCTGGTCCACCTCGCGTCGCCGCGGCATGATGGACCCCGCCATGCTGTACCAAACTTTGCTGTACCAAGCCGTCCAAACCGCGATCCGCTTCGCCCTCACGGTGTTTTTTCGTCGCGTTCGTGTCGCAGGCTCGCATCTCGTGCCAGCCACGGGCGAGGGCGGCGTCATCTTCGTCGGTAATCACCCCAACTCCCTCATCGATCCGGCGCTCCTCATCGCTTGGGGTGGTCGCCGCGTCAGCTTCGCGGCCAAGGATGTGTTGTTTCAGTCCGCGCTGCTGCGGCCTGTGCTGCACGCCGTGGGCGCCGTGCCGATTCGTCGGGCCAAGGACCACGGCGGCGGCAGCGTCGACAACCAAGACGCGTTCGACGCGCTCTTTTGTCGACTGGCTGACGGTGGCGCGGTGGGGATCTTTCCAGAGGGCATCAGCCACGACGAAGCGCAGCTACAACCCCTGAAAACCGGGGCCGCACGCATCGCCTTGGGGGCCGCCGCCAAGACGGGTGCGCGCGTGTGTATCGTCCCCGTCGGGCTGAACTACAGCCGCCCTGGCCGTTTTCGGTCTTCGGTGCTGCTGCGATTTGGCGAACCCATCCTATTGGATACCCAGCCCGACCACGGCGCCTGGCTGAGCCGCGCCGCCGCTGACTCGCGCGAGGCGTGCCGCGCGCTCACCACGGTGATCGACGGCGCCCTGCGTGCGCTGACGATCAACGCCGAAGATTGGGACACCCTGCGTGTGCTGGACACGGTGCGCCGGCTCTATCAACCGCCCGGCCTGAGCGTCGAGGCGCGCATCGAGCTGTCGCGCCGTTTCTCGGAGGGCTACGAGTCCGTCAAGGATGCGCCCGACGTCGCGCAGCTGCTCTACGGCGTGCGCCATTTCCGCGATCGCCTCGACGCCATCGGCCTGTCTGAGCGCGATCTGGTGCAGAGCTGGGGGTGGAGCGACATCCTCGCCCGGTTCTGGCAGCGGACGGGTCGCGCGCTGCTGTGGCTGCCGCTGGCGCTGCCAGGCGCGGTGATTCACCTGCCGCTGGCGGTGGTGGCGGGCATCCTCGGCGCGCGGTTGACGCCGCGCTCCGACGTGATCGCGACCACCAAGCTCATCGTCGGCGCCGGTCTGTCCGTGACGACCTGGATCGCGCTCACGGCGCTGGCGGTGCGCGCTTGGGGGCCGGTCGGACTCAGCGTGCTGCTGCTGTTGCCTCTGAGCGCCTGGGCCACACTTCGGGTGGTGGAGCGCTACGCCAGCGGGCGGGAGCTGGCGCTGAGCCTCGCGAGCTTCTGGCGCTTTCGGGTCGAGGTCGCGGCGCTGCGTCGCGAGCGAGAGCGGCTCCAACATGAAGTGCTGGACGTGGTGGTGCGCCACCTTCCTGCCGGTATGGAGCCGCTGTTTCTCGAGCAGAGCCAAGCCCAGGTCGGCAGCGCTCAGGCCGGCAGCGCTCAGGCCGGCGACTCGGTGCCTAGCTGAATCGGCAGCTCGCCCCGCCACACGTCCACGCCGTTCGCCTCCAAGGCCGCCACCACTGCGGCGTGCTGCTGTCGCTGCCAGTCCGGGGCCGCGGCGTCTGCGAGATCTCCGACCGCGAACTCGCTCGCCGCGCCGTAGCTCCCGTGCAGGGTGTCCACCGTCGCCGAATTGACCACCGCCGCTACCGCTGCGGCCAGACGCTGCGGATCGCCCGGCAATACGGGCTGAATCACCACGAACGTGCGCACGCCGGCGTCTCGCAGCGTGGCGAGGGTCTCCAGCCGCTGCTGGATCGTGGCCGCGCCGGGCTCAAGGCGCTGGCGAACCGCGTCATCGAGCCCCGGGATGCTCATCCCCACCCAGACCTCGGGCAGCGCCCGCAGCAGCGCGAGGTCGTCCAGCACCACCTCGCTGCGCGTCAGCACGATCACAGGCGGCGGCGCCGGCCGCGCGACCAGCACCTCCAAGCACTGGCGGGTGATGCGCCGCTGCCGTTCGATCGCCTGGTACGGATCGGTGACCAACGGCGACAGCTTGATCGGGAGCGGCGGCAGCGTGTCGAGTTCGGCGGCGAGCACGGCTGGCGCGTCTTCACGCACATCGACCCAGCTGCCCCAGCGGGCGTCGCGCAGACCGAGCAGGCGGCGCCAAGCTTGGGCGCGGCCCTGCGCATAGCAGAACCGACAACCGATGAGACAGCCGATGTAAGGATCGAGGCCGTAGAACGCCTCAAAGCCGTGACCCATCCGAGTCAGGAGCGGGCCACCGCGCACCGAGCGGATGCGGGTGTCGCCGTGGTGCCGCTGTAACGCCGAGATCACGGTCGATTCGTGCTGGCCAATGCGCACGGCCACAGCTTCGCACAGGCGCTTGCCCAGGGCCGGCGGCATGGTATCGAGCCCGCGATAAGACAGCCCCAGCAGCGTGGTGTGGGCCGCGGCGCGCTGCGGTCGGTCGGCGCCGGTGGCCTCGAGCGGGTAGACGTCAACGCGCACATCGCCATGTGGGCCCGCCAACCATAAGCTGAGGCCGCCCGCCGTGCCGACGCTGCGCAGGATATGGCGCGGCACGCCGGCGCAGTCCAACGGTTCGCCGAGGCGCCAGGGGCCGAGCAGGTCCGCCAAGCTGGGTTCGATGGGTGTCATGATCCTGCGGGTGGTTGTCGTCGAGTTGGGGCAGCGTCGCGAGGCGAATTGAGCTTAGACCAAATGTGCCGCGTCGTGCACGCTGGCGTCCTCGCGATTCTCCGCGCTACCCGGGAGCCTGGCCTGTGATTGTTGATTCCACTCGCGTCGACCCAGCCGCAGTCGACCCAGCCGCAGTCGACCCGACCCCCGTCGTGCTCCTGCACGGCCTCGCGCGCACGCAGCTCAGCATGGCCGGGATGGCGCGTTTTCTCCGCCAGCATGGCTTCACCACGTGGATGCGGACGTACCCGTCGCGGCGCCTTCCGGTCGTGCAGTTGGCCGAGATCGTCGCCGAGTGGATCCGGGCAGACCACGGCGATCAGCCCGTGCACGTCGTCACCCACAGCCTGGGCGGCATCCTGGTGCGCCACATGGCCGAGCGTGTGCCGCTCTCCCGGGTGGTCATGCTCGCCCCGCCCAACACGGGCAGCGCGTTGGCGGGCGCGTTGCGGGACTTCGGACCGTTTTCGTTGCTGTACGGCCCGGCCGGGCAAGACGTCGCCACGGCGCAACGCCGACCCGTGCCCAGCGCGCCGACGGCCGTCATCGCGGGCACCCGCGCCACCAGCTTTGGCAACCCGATCAGCTGGCTCTCGGGTGGTTTGCAGGTGTTCGGCGCCGACCGACCCAATGACGGCACCGTCGCCGTCGACGAGACGCACTTGCCAGGCATGACGGATTTCGCCGAGGTAGATACGAGCCACACCTGGATCATGAACGACCCGCGGGTGCGCGCCATGACCCTGCGCTTTTTGCGCGAAGAGCGGCTGATCGCGTAGCCGGCGCCTGTTATGCTGCCGGCACCCCCAGGAGGCCCCGATGGATCGTCCCAGTCGCTTTTCGCCCAGCTCATCCGTGTTTCAGCCAGCGTCGCCCACCGCCGCGCGGCCGCTTTGGACCGCCGCGCGCGGCTTGACGCTCGCCTTGGCCGTCGCGTTGCTCGCGATCGGCTGCACCGAGGCGACGAGCTGCACGCCCGGCGCGACGCAGAGCTGCACCTGCATCGACGGCGCGAGCGGCGCCCAGACCTGCAACAGCGGCGGCGGTGGCTTTGGAGGCTGCGTCTGCGCGGGTGGCGCCGACACGAGCGGCAGCGACACGAGCGGCGCCGACACGGGCGTGGCCGACGCCGGGGCGACGGACGCGGCTGCCGCGGACGTCAGCGCCGTCTGTGATTGCGCCAAAAACAACGCCAAGTGCGGCTTCATGCCGGGCTGCGCGAAGCCGTGCGGCGCGTGCCCGGCGGGGTCGACCTGCACCAGCAACCAGTGCGTGAAGAAGGTCGTCGTCAAAAAGGTCGCGTTTGGCGGCGCCTGTGGCCCGAACAAGGACTGCGTGTACCCCGGCAGCTCGGCCGCGCAGACGCTGAAAGACGCGTACTTCGACTGCCTCGATGACCAGTGCGAAGACGCACGCTGCCGCAACGGGGTGTGCATCAAGCAGTGCATCATGAGCAAAGACGCGGTGCACAACGGCAGCGGCAAGCCCGGCGCGGATGGCGTGGAAGATCCCGACAAGTCGAGCGAGTGCGATGACGCCATCGACGGCCCGTACGGCGACAAGTGGCGCTGCGTTGAGTTCCGAGACCCGAGCGACGTGCAGAACGGTCAGTCGAGCGCCTACTGCTACCCCGGCCACACCTGGAAGCCTTGCAAGGGCGATCCGGAGTGCAGCGCGGGCGACAGCTGTCAGATCCGCTACGTGTTTGGCCAGTACGGCACCTACTGTGTGCCGATGTTGAAGGCGCCCGCGGGCACCACACACGTTGCGTTGGGCGGCGCCTGCAACTCCGACAAGTTCGCGGGGGACGTCAAGATCTGCGCCAGCAACTGGTGCGGCGGCAGCTGGGGATGCCGGGCATTTTGTGGTCAGGACAGCGATTGCGTGACCGATCCAGGCGCCTGCAAGGCCGGAAAATGCGACAATCAGCCCGCTGGCGCCGCGGAGAAGACGTGCAAGACCGACAGCGACTGCTCCTCGTTGCAGTGCAAAACCGGCCTCAAGTACTACTCCAACCTCGAGCAGACGTTTGGCATGTGCTACCCGAAGACCTGCGAGCTGACGGCCGATTGCGGCAAGCACTACGGCTGCCGGTTGAACTGGAATGGCGTCGCCTCGGCCGATGGTGATCCCGATCCGCTCGACCCGAAGAAGGTGATCTTGCCGGGCTGGAGCCACCTGTGTCTGCCGCACACCGAGGGCGGCGTGAAGGCGGGACAGCTCTGCGACATCTACCCGAACGACACCAACGGCGATGACCCGCTCTGCGAAAACAGCAGCTTTTGCCGCGATGGGTTCTGCGGGAATCTGTGTAAGGGCGACAAGGACTGCACGGCCAACATGAAGTGTGGCACCACCGAGTTCGGCTTCGATGGCGATGATGACGGCTGGTACGACTACCGCATCACATCCGACCACTGCGTCGGCCTGCCAGGCGCGACGACGGCCTGCACCGCCAACGACGGCTGCGGCAGCGCGCAGGTCTGCAAGCCCTGGGTCCACAAGACCGGCAACGACTTGCCGAAGCCCGTGGGCAGCACGCAGCCGGCTAAACCTGAGTACACCGCCAGCGGCCTGTGCATCGACAAGATCCCTGGCCGCGCCCAGTTCGCGGCGTACTGCGGCACCGAGAAAGACGGCGTGCAATGCCAGACCAACATCTGCCTCGAGGTCTTCACCGGCAAGGATTACGGCATCTGCACCGACGCGTGTGACAGCCGCAGCGACTGCCCCGGCAAGATCAAGATCGGCACCTACACCTACAAGAGCGTGTGTTCGAGCCGCTACATCATGAGCAACCAGACGCTGCTCGACCCCACGGACGACGTCTACACGCCCGTCTGTTGGCCCTCCAGTGACGGCAACAGCCTGGAGGACTGCAGCAAGACGCGGACGTGCGCGCTGAAGGGCGAGGCCTGTTTCCCGCGGGTCATCACCCGTGGCCCGGACACCGCAGCGAAGGTCGAGTACTGGTGCATGCAGGTCAACGGCAGCAGCGAGCCCGCGCCGAGCAACAAGGCCGGGACGGCGTGCGACCCGGAGGCGACGGTGAACCCGTGCTTGGGTGGCTACTGTCTCGAGGACGCGGAGACCGGCAAAGGCTACTGCTCGAAGCTGTGTTTGAAGGACGGTGACTGCGACGGCAACGCTGGTGTCGACGGGCTGTTCTGCAACGTCGAGAGGCAGCAGATCCCCCGCAAAGACAAGGCGAAAGCTGCGATCGTGCCGCTGTGCATGAAGGCGAAGGCGTGCATCCCGTGCGCCAACAACTTCCAGTGCACCGGCAACCGGCTGTGCAGCAACATCGGCGGCACGGGCAAACTCGTCGACCGCCGCTGCACGCCGGCGTGCAGCACCGACGCGGACTGCGCGGGCTCGTCGGACAAGAAGGTCGGCGCGACCTGCGTCGATCGCCGTGATCGCTTTGGCAAGAAGACGGGCGACAAGGTCTGCGCGCTGAGCTGCGGTTGATGGCGAACGTGCCGCGTCGGCGCTGGCTGGTCGCGCTGCTGAGGCTGGGTGCGCTGCTCAGTCTGGTGGCGTGTGGCCAAGCGGATCCGAGCGGTTCGTCGCCGGCCGACACCACCGGCTTTGGTGGCGGCGTGTTTTTTGGCGGTGACGCCGCCGCCCGATCTCTAGGGGATGTGGGCGCCGGGGCCGTGGATGCCGGCGTCGCGGCGCTGGACGCTGCGGTTGGCGACGTCAGTCAGGCGGCCGACGCCCTCGACCTGGACAGCGGCGACGGCGCGGACGCGGACACCGCTGGCGGCGTGATCGGCTGGGACGCGACGGCGCCGTTCGACGCGGCCGGCGCGCCAGATGCGCTCTGCGCGTGCGATGATGGCGACTCGTGCACGCAGGATGACTGTAAAAACGGCGTCTGCTCGCACGTCATCACGGTGGACTGCAGCCCGCTGAACGGCCCGTGTACGGCCGGCGTCTGCCAACAAGGCAGCTGTGTGGCGGCGGCCAAGAGCGATGGTGGACCCTGTGATGACGGCGACGCTTGCTCGGTACAAGACGCCTGTTTGGGTGGCCAGTGTTTCGGCAAAATCAAGGACTGCAGCGGCTCGGCGGGGCCTTGCCAGACGGCGACGTGCAGCGGCGGGGTGTGCGGCGCCGTCGTGAAACCGACCGGCAGCGCGTGCAGCGACAACGACCCGTGCACCACGGGCGATGGCTGTTATGGCGGGGTGTGCAGCGCTAAGCCCATGGATTGCAGCGATAAAGCCGGGCCTTGCACGCTGGCGGCCTGCAAAAACGGGGCGTGCGCCACCAGCTTCGCCGCTGTGGGCAGCCTCTGCCAGGACGGCGACGCGTGCACCACCGGCGACGCGTGCACAAGCAAGGGGGCCTGTGTCGGCAAGGCGTTGAACTGCAGCGCCAAGAACGGCGTGTGCAAGGTCGGGACCTGCCTCGGCGGCACGTGTATCGCCAAGGCGAGCCCTGACGGCTCCACATGCAGCGACGGCGAGGCGTGCACGCTCAGCGACGCCTGCAAATCCGGGGTCTGCGTAGGCAAGGCCGCCCAAGATCCCTACGAGCCCAACGCCTCGCCACCCGGCAAGAACCTCGGCGCCAAGTCGGACTGCGACGCCGCCAGCACCTTCACGGCGAGCATCTCGCCCAAGAGCGACGTGGACTGGTACAGCTTCAAGGTCACCGACAAATCGTTTTGCACGCTGCAGCCGGAGGTGAAGATCAGCGGCATGACCGCCGACCTGCAGATGTGCATCTACATGACCTGCGACAGCGGCTGGGTCGGCAGCAACACCGTCACCTGCGCGGCGGGCAGCCTCGACGACGGCGGCCCCGGCGGCGCGTTTGGCTGCTGCTCACATGTGGCCGGGACACTCACGGAGTTCGCCAAGATCAAACCGAAATGCTCTACCCTCAGCGCGGGCAGTGAGTCGGGGACCGTGTTTGTCTCCGTGCGGTCCAACGGCGCGTTTGCCTGCAGCGGCTATACGATGACGTGGGGCGCGGCCAAGTAGCCCGGCGCGCCGCTGATCTGGTCTGATCAGGCCTCGCCAAACAGCCTGCGCAGGTCGCCGACGAGGCGGGTGTTGGCCGCTGCCGCCGCGTCGATCGCGCCGTCCATGTTCATGAACCCGTGCACCAACGCCGGCTCACAGCGCAGCGATACGGGCACACCGGCGTCGCGGAGCCGATGGGCCCAGGCCTCGCCTTCGTCGCGCAGCGGATCGAAGCCACACGTGATGACCGCCGCGGGTGGCAACCCCGCGACCGAGTCGGCGAACCAGGGCGAGGCGTTGGGGTGGGTCGGGTCGGCGCCGCCCAGGTAGTGCTGGAGGAAGAACGCGATCATGGCGTCTTCGAGGAAAAATCCCCGCGCAAACTCGGTGTGGGAGGTCATGGCGCACGTCAGGTCGATGCCCGGGTAGATCAGCAATTGGCCCAGCGGCACGGGCTCTCCGGCGTCACGCGCGCGCAGGCAGGTGATCGTCGCGAGGTTGCCGCCGGCGCTGTCGCCGCCGATGACGACCCGCTTGGGATCGGCGCCGAGCTGGTCGGCGTGCTGCTGCACCCACCGCCAGACCGCCAGCAGGTCGTCGGTCGCGGCGGGGAAGGGGTGCTCCGGCGCGAGGCGGTAGTCGACCGCCAGCACGTGGCAGCGGGCGTCGCGGGCGAGGAGGCGACAGCTCAGGTCGTGGCTGTCGAGATCACCCACCACAAAGCCGCCACCGTGGGCGAACAGCAGCAGGGGGGCGCCGGCGGGCAGATCGCCGGGATCGTAGTGGCGCAGCGGCAGGTTGGTGCCCGGCAGCCGCAGGGCGTGTACCGCCGCCATGGCGGGCGGATCGATGCCGATGAGCGCGGTGTCATCGATGGTCTGTTGGCGGGCTTGGGCGACGGGCAGCGTGTGCAGGCGCGGGATCTTGAGGCGCAGCGACACCGAGAGCAGCGCCTGGGTCTGCAAGTCGAGCGTATCGCCACGCGCGTTGCGCACGATCGGCCCGGCGATCCGGCGTAGCAGCGGCTTGGGCAGGCGCAAGATGAAGCGCAGCGCAGCGCGCTGGAGCGTCGATGAGGTCATGGCGGGGTCCGTCCTGCGAGCCGGGATGGCTGGCCCCAGTCTGACGGAGGAGGTGCTGCCGGGTCCAATGCTGGTGGCGGGGCTCTTTCGGCGCGGCAGTTGACCGGCATCAAGCGGTCTGATCTAGGTCAATCGCATCCTAATGTAGTGCGCTTTCTTACTCCCGCTACGGTCTCCAGCGCGCTCGGCGCGTCGCCGTAGGGGAGGAATCAAGATGCTGTCAAAGTCAGCTGCCAAGGCCTTTTTCATCGGCGGCACCGTCATCGTCTCGGCGGTATTCGTAGGCCTCACGGTCGACACCCTGAGTCAGGTCCCAGCGCGCAGCAACGCGGCTGAGATGACCGAGGCGGTCAAGCGTGGGCACGATCTCTGGACCGATAACAACTGCATGGGGTGCCACACCATCCTTGGTGAGGGGGCGTACTACGCGCCCGAGCTGACCAAGGTCGTGGAGCGGCGCGGCGCGGCCTGGATGAAGGTGTTCATCAAGGACCCGCAGGCGATGTATCCCGGTCGTCGCAAGATGGTGAAGTACGACTTCAACGACGGTGAGATCGACGACCTCATCGCGTTCTTCACCTGGATCGGCCGCATCGACGCCAACGGGTTCCCGCCCAAGCCCGACATGGTGCCCGGCGTGGCGCCTGGTGCGGCGGTCGTGGACGCCAAGACCGCGCATGCCGGCTCCCCAGAGACGTTCACGACCCTGTGCGTCGCCTGTCATGCCATGGCCGGCAGCGGTGGCAACGTCGGTCCTGCGCTCGATGGCGTCGGCGATCGCTACGACGCGAAGACCCTCGACACTTGGCTGCGCGACCCGCCAGCGGTCAAGCCGGGCACCAAGATGCCCAAGCTGCCGTTGACGGACGCTCAGCGCGCCGCACTGGTGACATACCTGCTCACCAAAAAAGCGAAGAACTAGCCGGAAAATCAAGCCCAAAGCCCGCGCGCCCTCCTGCGCGCAGGGTGCCCAGCCCCAGATGGAGGCCGCCGTGACCGTCCCAACCGACACCCTCAGCCCAGGCAGCAGCGCGGGCAACCCTGCCAGCAGCGCGGGCGCCACCTTCAACCGCAGCGGCTCTCAGATGCTCGCCTGGGCGTTCTTCGCCACGTGCATGGGCTTGCTTGCGCTGCAGCTCGTCTACGGCTTCATCATGGGTTTCGCCCATATGGGCTACGACGGCCTGCACGAGTGGCTACCCTTCAACACCGCGCGCGCCAGCCACACCAACCTCCTGGTCGTGTGGTTGCTCGCCGGGTTCATGGGCGCCGCCTACTGGATCATCCCCGAGGAGTGCGAGCGAGAGCTCTATAGCGTCAAGGCTGGCTGGCTGCAGTGGGGTTCGCTGGTGGTGGTCTCGGTCATCGCGCTCGTTGGCTTTCACTTCAACTGGTGGGAGGGCCGCAAGTTCCTCGAGATCCCGCGCCCGCTCGACTTTCTCGTCGTGGTCAACGTGCTGCTCTTCATCGGCAACATCGGCCTCACGATCTGGAAAGCGCCGCGCATGACCACGACGTCCATCGTGCTGTATTTCGGCCTCTTCGCCGCCGCGCTGCTGTACCTGCCGGGCATGATCCCGTTCGACAATCAGGTCCACGACTCCTACTTCCGCTGGTGGGTGGTGCACTTGTGGGTGGAAGGGGTCTGGGAGCTCATCATGGGCGCCATCCTGAGTTACCTGCTGATCAAGATGACGGGCGTGGATCGCGAGATCTTGGAGAAGTGGCTCTACATCATCGTCGGCGTCACGTTCCTCAGCGGCGTGCTCGGCACCGGACACCACTACTACTACATCGGCACCCCCCGCTACTGGCTCATGATCGGCGGTATCTTCTCCGCCCTTGAGCCGCTCGCCTTCCTCGGCATGGCGATCTGGGCCATCGGCGTCGCCCGCCGCGGTGGCCGGCAGCATCCCAACTCCATCGCGCTGACGTGGTCGGTCGGTTGCGCCGTCATGAGCTTCGTCGGCGCCGGTTTCCTGGGCTTTGCGCACACCCTGCCACAGGTCAACATCTGGACACACGGCACCCTCGTCACCGCGATGCACGGTCACATGGCCTTCTGGGGCGCCTACGCCATGATCGTCCTGTCGCTCATCGCCTACGCCCTGCCGGAGATGACGGGCCGCAAGCTCTACGCCGGCTGGCGCGCGACTTGGGCCTTCTGGGTCAGCAACATCGGCATGATCGCGATGACGGGCGCTTTTGCGGTCGCTGGCATCGCGCAGGTCTACTTGGAGCGCAAGGCGGGCCTGGATTTTCTGGTGGTGCAGGAGAGTCTGGAGGTGCATTTCCTCGGCCTGATCCTCGCCGCGACGCTGTTCTCGACGGGCCTGGGCCTGTTCATGTGGGATTTTGTCCGCTACGGCTTGCCGCGTCCCTCACCGGATAAACCCGTGACCGGACAGGTGACTGAGGCGGTGAAGGCCGCAGCATGAGCGCCAGCGTCACCACCACCAAGAGCAGCGAGCCGGGCGTGGTGGACTTGCCCTGGTATCACGCGGTTGGAGACGAGGTCGCGGTCTTTGAGGCGTGCGTGGGTCGTGGCCTACCGCTGCTGCTGAAGGGGCCGACGGGCTGCGGTAAATCACGGCTAGTGGCGCATATGGCGGCCAAGCTGGGTCGCCCCCTCATCACGGTCGCGTGTCACGACGACACCTCCGCGGCTGATTTACTGGGCCGCTGGCTGGTGCAGGGCGGCGACACCGTGTGGCAGGACGGTCCCGTGACCCGGGCGGTGCGCACCGGCGCGCTGCTCTATCTCGACGAGATCGCCGAGGCGCGACCCGACGTGGTCGTGGTGCTGCATCCGCTGACAGACCACCGCAAAGAGATCTTCCTCGATAGCCATGACGAGACGGTGGTCGCCGCGCCGGGCTTTGCCCTGGTCGCCAGCTTCAACCCCGGCTATCAGCGCGGACTGAAAGAGCTGAAACCCTCGACCCGGCAGCGTTTTGTGGCGCTGAGCATGGGGTATCCGGACGCCGTCGTCGAAGCCCGGGTCGTGGTCGCCGAGAGCGGAATCGACGAGCGTCGCGCCAAGCGCATCGTCTCGCTGGGCCGCAAGCTGCGCGGGCTGGAGGAGCTGGGGCTCGCCGAGCCCGCATCGACCCGGCTGCTGGTCGACGCTGCGCATCTGATGGTCGGGGGGATGGAGCCGCGGCTGGCCTGCCGGGTCGCCCTGGCCGAGCCGTTGAGCGACGACGTCGAGGTCATCGAAGCCCTCAATGATGTGATCGCCCTGGCATTTTAGGGCGTCGTCCGGCTGGCATGCCACGGCGCGATAACGCCGGCATTCTGGGATGTGAGCGATGGACGACGAAGCCCCCAAATTCGATCTCGACTTTGAAGAGCGCATCTTCGGCCGCATGTGGCGGTGGTGGACGACCCGTCGCGCCGCGCCGCCGCCGACCGGCGCCGTGTCTTGGCAGACCATGGCGCGCCGCCTGAGCATCATCGCCAGCGTCTTTGCGGGTCGCCCGGTGCAGGTCAAACCCGCCGAAGGCGTCGGTGGATCGCGCGGCGCGAGCGTGCTGGTGCCGCAGCCCTTTGTCCTGCCGATGGTGGCGCCAGAGGGTGGCAGTAACCCCGAACACGCGGCCTCCCACGAGCGACTGACGGCGGAAGCCTTGGTGCTGCGTGTGGTGGTAGGGGGCGCCATGCTGGCTAGCGAAGAGGACGGCAGCGGCACCAACGCGCCGCCCGGTGACGCGCCCAGTGACCCGGTGGCCTGGCGCGCCCATCTCGACCGCACCCTGGCCGCGTTGGACGCCGCGCTCGCTGGGTTCGCCGCGCGCCGCGCCGCGATCGCCGCGCAATTACCGCCTGATTTCAAGCTGTGGGGTGGCCCGCTGAACGCCGACGCCGGCGCGAGCGCGGCGGCTGGGGACCTGCCCGAGACCGAGCCGCCGCCGCCCGTGGCCGGTGGCGATGAGATCGACGGTGGCGCGCGGGATGACGTGCAGATCGTGCCCTTCGATGAAAACGCCGACGCCGACGGCGTGGCCATGCCGGCTGTCGAGCAGGTGCAGACCCTCGACAGCTACAAGGGCGGGCGGCGCACGCTCGATGGTCACGATGAGCTGGAAGACCACCAAGACGCGCTCGAAGAGGTCGACATGCGCGAGATGTTTCGCGGTGGCGCGGGCGTGAGCGGCGTCTATCGGGTCGATGTGGACGGGCTGCTCGGCATCCCAGACGTCGACGGCGAAGCGGACGGCGGCGTCGCCTACGACGAGTGGGACGTGCGCCGCGGCGCCTATCGCAAAGACTGGGTGCGGGTGTTTCCGATGCGGCACACGTTGACCGATCCGGCGTGGGCGAAGGACGCCCTGCATCGTCGTCGCCGCGAGGTGCGGCAGGTGTTGCGGGAGGTCGACGAACGGCTGCGGCGCCGCCGTCGGCGCGGGCGGCAGCTCGACGGCGCCGAGATCGACCTCGCCGCGGTGGTCGCCGGCCACGCCGATCGCGCCGCGGGTCGCACCCCGGACCCGCGGATGTATGTGGCGCCGCGGCCCCGCGAACGCGACCTCGCCGTCACTGTGCTGATCGACCGCAGCCTCTCATCGGGCGCCTGGCTGGAGGGCGAGCGGGTGCTCGATCTTGAGCGGGACGCCTGTCTGGTGCTGGGCGAGGTGGCCTGGCAGCTCGGCGATGACCTGCAGGTCTTGGCTTTTGCCAGCCACACCCGCCATCGCTGCGAAGTCGTGGAGGTGAAGGGCTGGCGCGACACCTGGCCCGCCGCGCGCGCCCGCCTCGGAGGTCTGGCGCCGCGGGGCTACACCCGCCTGGGCCCGGCCTTGCGCCACGCCACGGCGGGGCTCCGTGCCCACCCGGCCCACGATCGGCTGCTGCTGCTCATCACCGACGGCAAACCCACCGACCACGATCGCTACGAAGGCCGACACGGCTTGGCTGATGTGCGGCAGGCCGTGCGCGAAGCCGCGCGCGACGGGGTCTCTGTGCACGCCCTGTGCATCGCCGGCAGCGCCGCGACGGTGCTCACCGCCCAGTTTGGCGCGGGTCGATGGACGCTGTTGCGGCACGGCGGCGAGCTGCCAATGGCGCTCGGCTCGGCCTTGGCGCGATGGCATGTCGCCAGTTGATTGGGCCGCGCCTCTCGTCAGTGTGAGCGTCTCAACCGACCGTCAGGGTCACGGTCATGCTGCCGTCGTAGCCCGTCAGCCCAGCCGACGCCTTCTCCAGGCTCACAGCGCCGGACTTGGTCGTGCAGCGCGCTTGCAGCCCATAACTCCCGGCCGTTAGCGCCTGCCAGTCGTAGTGCCAGAGCGTCCAGATATCGGCGCCAGGCGCGTAGTCGAGCACCGCTGGCTGCCAGGCGCCGGCGTCGATTCGCACATCCACGGCCACCACCGGGTCAGATCCTGCAAACGCCGTACCCTGCAGCCGCACCAACCCCAGCGGCAGCTTGGCGCCCGTGGCAGGCGAGCGCACCAGCGTGTTGGGTTTGTAGGAGGCGTCATCCGACCACCCCGTCTCTTCCCAATAGCCGACGAAGGCGGTGTCGAGGAACTCAAGGCTGGTGAGCCATTTTGGGTTCTTGGTGCCATACCGACCAGGCAACAGCAGGCGCGCTGGGTAGCCGTGATCGAGCGGGATCGGCGCGCCATTCATCTGCCAAACCAGCCAAATCGGGCGCTGCAGGTCGGTGACGGGGACGGCGGTGGCGTAGCCGTCCGCCGCGCCGAGCTTCAACGTCGTCACGCCCTTGGGCACCTGCACGCCGAGCTTCGCCAAGATGTCGACCAGCGGCAGGCCGGTCCAGATCGCGTTGGAGATGGAGCCGTGATACGGGCTGGCGCTGATGCACTCCAGCGTGTGCTCCTTCTCCTTGGCTTGCAGCGATCCGAGCAGCTTTGCGGTGATGGTCCCGAGCGGCTTGCCGCGATCGATGAGCGCGATCGACCACGTCGAGATGTCGATGTGCGGCGTCGTGCAGCAGCTCGTGACGAAGTGATCGGCGTTGGGCGTGATGGGTGGAATCGGCGCCGGGAGGCCCGTCGCGACATCCATCGTGGCATCTGTCGCGGCATCTGTCGCGGCATCTGTCGCGGCATCCGTGGCGGCGTCTATCGCCGCGTCCGGGGCCGCCGTCGCATCGAGACTCGCGGCGTCTGCCGCCCCCCCGTCGGTGGTCACGCCGGCGCCCCCGCTGGGCACGTTGCCGCCGTCCGAACCGCCGCCGCCCGTCACGTCCGATGGGCTTTGCC
Source organism: uncultured Myxococcales bacterium (assembly GCA_937910235.1). Lineage (GTDB taxonomy): Bacteria > Myxococcota_A > UBA9042 > UBA9042 > UBA9042 > UBA9042. Next base: position 24,699 of record CALENB010000232.1, read on the forward strand.
CCTGTTTTTCCGGGCCGCACGCCGCCAAGGTCGCCACCGCGCCGAGGCCAAGGAGGAGGTTGCGTCGGGAGATTACCGGGGTGTCATCAGTCATGGCTCACGATAGCACGCGACAGGATTGCGCGAGATCGCAAAGCGCACGCGCCGGCACCCAACCGCATCGCGCCGCACCCAACCGCATCGCGCCGCGCGCACACGCACCGATCGAGCCGGCGCCTACGGCAAGCAATGACCTAGGCCCGGCGTGGCGCTGTACGGATCCATCACGCAGGTGCCAGCTGTGCACGCATGTGTGGCATCACACGGCGCGCGACACGCGGCGGCCTCGCTCGTCGGCCCATAGATGCAATCCAACCCTGCCGTACATTGGCCCCAAGACATCGGCTGGCAGGCGGCTCCTTCGCCGATCTTGCCTAGCGCCATGCAGGTGTGGGTGTCGCGCAGCTTCTCTGTGTCGACAAACCCGCCAGCGCACATCAGGCCAGCGCCGCAGCTGGTCGCCGCGAACGGATCGCACGCCTTGAGGCATAAGCCGACGTTGTGGGGCGCGACGCTGCCGCCGTAGATGCGACGTCCCATCGCGACGCACGCTTCGTCCTTGGCGCAGACGGCCTTCGTGGCGCAAGGCCGCAGGCAGTGTCGCGTGGTTGGCGTGACAGGCACGACGCCCCACGGCGAGCAGAACAGCCCCGCGCCGCAGGTGTCATCGCCGAGCTTGTTCTTGGTGCGGGTGCAGGCTGCATAGAGCCCGGCGGGTTTGTCGAAGACCGGCATACACGTCGGCATCCAACGCTGCCCCTCCGCCCACGGCGTGCACTTCTTGCCGGCAGCACAGTCTTGGTTGTCGAGGCTGCAGACCGGCACCTCGGGCGCCACCGCCTTGCCACCATCGGCTTTGAGCAGCCCAACCACCGCCGTGACGGTGGCTTTGACGATGCCCAAAGCGAACGAGTGGTCGAGTCGGTCGACCGTGTCGCTGCCCCCGGTGCAGTGGTAGTGCGTGTTTCGAAAGTTGGCGGTGTCCGTGATCATGATCCCCGGGTAGCCCTCTGCCCAGTACGAGGTGTGGTCGGAGCGGCGCAGGTCGGCGAACGTTGACGACTCCATGAACTCCGCCGACAGCTCAACTGGCAGCGCCGGCACGCCGAGCTTCACCGAGGCCGCGATGAACGCCTCCGCCGCGGCCTTGCTCTTGTCGCCGAAGATGACCGCGATGAAGTCGCCCGCCTTCTTGTTGGCCCACCAGTACTTGCCAGCCTCGGCGAAGATGACGTCAAATCCCGCAGGAAGCGCCTGTGTGTCGGGCTTCTTGCTCGCAAACCCGATCATCTCGTAGTCCATCACAGCGACGACGCTGCGCCCGGCCTTGGCGAGCTGCACCGCGTGGTGGAACGACCCCGTCAAGCCGCGCTCCTCTTCGTCCCAAAACACGATCTGCAGCGTGCGCGCGTGGTCGTAGCGCGCCAGGGCGGCCGCGGCCTGCAACGCGCCCGCGACGCCGGTGCCGTTGTCGTCGGCCGCCGGGCACTTGGGCACGCCGTCGTAGTGGCCGCCGATGATGACGATCTCGTCGGCCTTCGCGGTGCCGACTCGCTCACCGATGACGTTGGTGCCGATGCCATACGACTGCTCCGTCACCTTGAATTTCAGGGCTGTCAGCCGCTCGACCAGCATCTTTCGCACCGCCGCGTGGTGCGCCGAACCCGTCGGTCGTGGTGCGGCGATGAACGTGAGGTCCTTCAGGTAGCCGGCCTGGTCGACGCAGGCGGCGGCGCTGGCGGGGTCGCCGTCCGTGCACACCGCCGCAGCGGCCGTATCGTCGCAGCCCGAATCATCGGCGCATCCCGCGTCGCTCGCCGCCCCGTCCTCGTTGCGTGCGTCGTTGTCTGCGGTTGTGCTCGTGTCCTTGGCGGGCGGCGTGGTCTTGGTGTCGCAGCCGAGCAGCGACGCCGCGCCGAGCAGCACCGCCGCGCCGAGCAGCCACGTCACGGCGGGCAGGCGCCGCGTGGCGGCGTGTGCGGTGTGTCGAGGGGGGCTAAGTCGATCCATGATGAGACTCTCCGCCGCTGGCGCATCGCGCGCGTCGCGGCTGTTGTGTGCGTTGGGGGTGCTCGGCTGAGGCCGCGGCTACTATCCTGATGGGGGCCTTGAGCATCGCAGACCCGTTCGTCGGCTGGCAACCGCCAGCAGACTCGGTGGCCAGCGTTGACCCAAGCAGCTAGTGTCTGTTTGGGGGCAGCGCTCAACTCTGGAGGACATCATGTCGCAACACGTACATCGGTCGCCACCAATGGCCCACACAATTTGGCGATCGGTACGGCTGATAGCCCTGCTTTTCGGCCTTTGGCTGACCATGGTCGGCTGCACCCAAGACAACGGTAGCGGCGGCGTCGATGCCAACTTGCAGCAGGACACGGGCGGTCAGATCTCAGACACGGTCGCCCAGGGTGACACGGTGGCGACCGACGCCGCCAAGGTCGACACCGGCGCGGCGGACATTGGTGTACTAGACACTGGCGCGGCGGACACTGGCGCGGCGCAGCTGCGCTGGTTCACCACCTGCGGCGACCCGGCTTGTCACGGTTACAAAACCAAACCGAACGTGCCCCTCTGCACTAGTGAGCAGGTCGGCGCGGCGTGCAGCGCCGCCGCCGCCACCTGCGATCCCAAGAGCAGCTGCAATGCCCTGCTCGTCTGCGCCAAGACCGATCCGAAGCTGAATCCGGGTGGCTGTCCGATCTCGTCGCGGCGTTTCAAGGCGGCGATCCGGTACCTCGACGCGTCCGCCGAAGCGGGGCTGCGCGACGACCTGCTCCAGCTGCCGTTGGCGACTTGGCAATACCGAGATTCACCCCGAAAGCGCCGCAACTTGGGCTACATCCTGCAGGACGCACCGCAGCTGCCGTCGTCTGATCTCGGCCGCGAGCGGGTCGATCTCTATGCGCTCTCGACGATGACCGTCGCCGCGATCAAGGCGCAACAGCGCGAGATGCAGGTCTTGCGCGCCCAGATCGCCGCGCTGCAGGCGCGCTGTGCCAAGCCGGTGGCCTCGCCCGCGCTAAAGTAGGGTCACCGCGCGCTATTTTCCGGTGCAGGGCGCGCCTGCGCAGGGGTCGATGATCTCGCCGGTCGCGAAGAAATGCAGCATCAGCTTGATAAAACGGGGATCTTTGCGCGGTTTGCCGTGGGGATCGCCGAGGTTGTCGTGCGGCGGGTTGGGCCCTGGCGCGGCCCAGGCGTTGCCGTAATCCCAGCTGACCAGCCCTGAGCCGATGTGCGGGTAGGGCTGCGGCGGGACGTTCCAGAGCGGCCTGCCGTAGTGCGCCATCAGCTTCACGCCGAGACCGCTGCGGGCGGTGATCTCATTGGTCAGCGGCGCGACCTGCCAGTCACCCTTGGCCTGCGCGAGGATGACGTGGTGGCTGGGTGTGTTCGCGAAAGGCGCCTCGCTCATGTGGCGGTAGTAGCTGATCGGATCGACCTGATCCCACAGGATTTGACCGATCTGCAGCATCACCGCGCGGTCCATGACGCCGGTGTACTGGCTCCGCATCAGCAGAAAAAACGGCACAAAGTCGGTGGAGCGGCGCAGCAGCAACGAGTAGTTCTGCCCGGGCACGCCGAGCACAGCCCGGGTCACCTCCTGCGAGAGCGCCACATACGTCGCGCCGTAGATGCCGCCCTGGCTGTCGCCCGTGTAGTGCTGCCGCTTCGGATCGATCTTCAGCTTGAGCGCACCCGTGAGGCCGATCTTGGCGCGCGCCGCGGCGTCGAGTTTGCTGTCGATCGCCGCGCTCAGCTCGGTCATGCGCTCCCGCACGCCGCGCGCCACCGCCAGCTGCTCCAGCATGCCCTGGTGCAGGTGCTCATTGATGATCGCGAAGTGTTTGAAGTCGAACACCATCTGGCTGATCGCGCCGATCTCATCGTGGGACATCCCCGTCCAATTCGCCGAGAATCCAAGGCGCTTGTCGTCCAGCAGCAGCTGGCGGGTGTGCCCGGCGCCGAGCTGGCCCCCCGTTCCCAGCAGACCGTGGCCGTATTGGATGAGGCCGTGCACCTCGCCGCTGATCGCGGAGCGTGGGATCAGCAGCCAGAAGTTCGCGTCGCGCCAGCCGTCTTGCTTGGGGGTGCCGGTCGTGTCGCGCACTAAGCGGTAGCCGGTGTCGTCGCCGATCTGTACCGGTGTCACGTAGTTCGGTACGCGAAACGTGCCCTCGACGCTCAGGGCGATGCGCGGATCTTGCTTGGCCGTAGACGCCATGACCTTCAGCACCGTGAAGACCGGCCCCTTCGGGCCGAGGATCTGCAGGCCTTCGTCGCGCATGTGCAGGATGTCGCCGTGCAGCGCCTCGTGGCTCGACGTCACCCAACCCCAGGCCAGCTGCGTGCTCTCGCGCTGCACCCCCGCCGCCTTCAAGGCCGCAAATACGGCCTCAAAGTTGGCCTGCCGCGGCGCGAGCCACGGGTCGGTCACGGTCTTGTCGCGCAGCTGTTTGAAGGCGGGCGAAGGCAAAAACGCGGCGCCGTCCTTCGTCTTGAGGCCACGAAACGCGATGACGTATCGCGTCGCCTCCCGCGGGATCACCAGCGGTCGCACCATCAGCGCGCGCTGCGTCGGCTTGTCGATGTCGACGTCGTCGTCGAGCTCCACAAAATACGGGATGCGCGTGACGCTGCCGTCCTTGGCCACCTCCAGCAGCACCACGTTGGCGTCCGCCGCCAAACAGCCCGCAGGCGTTGTCTCCGACGGTAGGCCGGTGGTGTCGACGTCCGGAAATGAGGCGATCGCGGCCCAGCCGACACCATAGCCATCCATGCGATTCCACGCCGCCGGATCGACCCGCACCCCCGCCGCGTTGGCCGGCATGCCCGCCTGCTGGAGCGCGAGGCGGAAGCCTGTGGGCGACGCGGTATCGACCTTCAGGAACTTGCTGCTCGGGTAGGGCAGCAGGCAGTGGCCTTCGTCGAGCGGGTCGCAAGCTGGGGTCGGGTCGGCGTTGGTGTGCCCGTCCAGCGCGGCGCTGTCTCCACTGGCAGCGTCCGGCTGGACGTCGCCTGCGCTCGCATCCGCCAGGGTCGCGGCGTCGGTCACGGTCGCGGCGTCGGTCACGGTCGTGTCGGACGAGTCACCCGTCTGACCGTCGTCGCTGCACCCCCCGGAGATGAGCCACAGGCCGCACAGCACCGCACCGCCGACGGCGTATCTGACGCGGAGGCTGAGCGTGCTGCGGGACGCGAGAACACGGTGTGATGTGAGAACACGGTGCGATGTGAGACCACGGATCGGCATGACAACCTCCAAGACACGACAACCTTCAGGACACGACAACCTTCAGGACACGACAACCTTCCGAACTGGGCGCCCCTCGCGGGCCGATCTCACGGCGCGGCGTCTACAAATGGCCGACCGAAATGCTGCGTCACGGTGCAGCCCGCCGCTCGCAAGAGGCCGGTCGGCAGCGTGCCACCGACGCAGATCACGACGTCGTCCGCGCCGAGCCGCTCGCCGCCGTCGAGCACCACCGAGTCGAGCTCGATGCGCGCCGGGTTTCGCTCCAGGTGCAGCTGGATCCGCCCCTCCGCCGCGGCCTCATCGAGCAGGGTGCGGTTGCGGGCCTTGGCTCGGTCGAAGTTGGAGCGTCGGTAGACCAGATGCACCAGCGTCGCCCCCGCCTCGGCGCAGGCGAGCGCAGACTCCAGCGCCGAGTCACCGCCGCCGACCACGACCACACGTCGGCCGGCGTGTTGATCGGGCTCAAGCACGGTGTATGCCACGTGCGATTGATCCTCCCCGAGCACACCCAATCGCCGCGGCGCACCCCGCCGACCGACCGCGATCATCACGCGGCGCGCGGTGAAGCGCAGCTCCTCAAAGCCCGGCATTCCGGGCCGTAAGCCGACGGGCACCCCGCTGACCTCAAACCCGTCACGGTCGGTGAGGGGGGTGATGCCGTTGACGCTGACGCCGTGTGCGACGTCCAACCCGGTCTTGGTCTGCACCTCCTGCCACAGCGCCACCAGCTCCTCTTTGCGCGCGTCCCAGAGCTTGATTTTACCAAAGCCGCGCAGGTCCATGGGCGCCAGCATCACCAGCTTGCGGCGCGGGTAGTGGTTCACGGCGCCGCCGAGGTTGGGCTCCTGCTCCAACGTCACCGTGGTGAGGCCGGCCTCCTGGCAAGCGAGCGTCGCGGCGATGCCCGCCGGTCCCGCACCGATGATGCAGACGTCTGCGATCTTCGGCCCTTGCGGCGCAGGTTTGTCGCGCTTGGCTTGGCGTGCCAGGTGGTCCACGGCTTGATTGGCCTGTCGCACCGCGTTGCGGATCAGGCCCATGCCGGTGATCTCACCAATGAGGTAGATGCCGGGCACGTCAGACTCGAAGTAGCGGCTGACATCGGGGATATCGACGCCGCGCTTGGAGGTGCCAAACACCAAGGTGATCGCGTCGACAGGGCAGTTGCGCGCGCACTCGCCGTGGCCGACGCAGTGGCTGGGTTCGATGAGCCGCGAGCGACCGTCGAGCAGATCGAGGATGTCGCCCTCGGGGCAGGCCGCGACACAGGCGCCGCTGCCCATGCAGATGTTGGGATCGATGTAGGGGTGCAGGGTGGCGGGGGGCTCCGGTGGTGGTCCGTCACCGACGAGAACGCTGACTTTGCGGCGTTTTCGCACCATGCGCAGCCGAATCTCGAGGCCCACGGCGATCGCTGGCAAGGCCAGGGCGGCGGCCAGCCACAGCGGCCAGGAAGGCGGCACCTGCCAGCCGTAGCCCTGCTCAAACGCGCTGGCGATGTGCAGGTAGGCCGACCACCCCATGATGAGGGCCGCGACCAGATGCACCGGTCGCCACGACCGCAAGATGCGGGCGGCGACGCCGGCGAAGGCATAGGCGGTGCCGAACCGCACCGTCTCGACCGCGGCGCCGCGCACGGTTTGCCGTTTGGCGCTGTCAAAGGCATGGCGTTGGTTGGCGCGCCTGAGCGCCAGCTGCACCCGCGCCGCAGCCACCACACGCCGCAGCGGCTCCAGCGGCAGCCGCACCAGGGCGCGGGCGAGGTTGCGCTCGGGCGGACGACCCAACCCGGCGAGGCTCCGCAGCTGGCCGACCAGCGGATCGTCACGGCCGACCACCGCAGCCACTTGCGCCAACGACTGCTCGGCGCGCCCGGCCAAGCCCTCCGGCTCCTCTTCGCCCGTGGCGGTGTGCGGCACCAGCGCGTAGAGGTAGCGACCGATGATGCCGGTGGCGATGAGCACCACGACGCTCAGGGCTGAGAGCCGCGCCGCCTCGCTGGTCATCCGGAACACCGCGTGGAGCGCGATGAGCCCGCCGCCTAGCAGGCCGAAAAATACGTGCGCGCTCATCCAATGGCGCAGGCTGCCGAGTCGGTGCAACACCCGCATTCGGCGGCGTGGCAGGTAGAGCATGTTGAACAGAAACAACGCGACGGCGACGGTGCCCAGCAGCTTGCCCATGTGGCCAGCCGAGCGGAAGTTGTCGTATTGCGGGTGGTCGACCAGCGCCTCGTGCGGCGCCTCATAGAAGCCACCGGACTGCTCATAGATCCAGAGCACGGTCGCGGCCGCCAGCAGGATGAGCAGCAGGTCTAACAAGTTCCGGCGCTGGTTCATGCGCGTCCTGGCTGTCGGTGGGGGGGCCGAGCGGGTAGTGGGTCGAGCGGGCTGCGAGGCTAGAGTCGGCGGCGCACGAGCAGCGTCACGTCGACCCAGTCTAGCTTGTAACTGCCCGGGGTGGGATCGGCCGCGAGCAGGGTGTCATTGCCGACTTGCAGGGCGACGAGCCAAGGCCCGCTCAGCCACTCCAGGCTCGCCGAAGACCGCAGCCGCAGCGCGCCGTTGTGGATGGGCAGGATCTGATCGTAGCGCACACCGGCGCGACCTTGCAGGCGCCAGACGCGATTGAGCGCGTAGCCCGTGCCCAGCCAGCCGCCCACGCCGCGCGTGGGACCCGCGGCGCGGCCATCGTCGGTGAAGGCGAGGCCGGTCTCGGCGTGGACCGCGGCGTGCGGCGACCAGCGCTCGCCCCGCAGCCCCGCGCGCAGCGCCACGGCCAGGCGCAGGCCATCGTAAGGCTCAGGGCTCGTCAGCCACGCCGCGTTGAGGCTCGGGCGCAGCCACCAGCCACGGGAGGCGGCGCGGTCGGCTTCCAGCGAGAGCAGGTGGCTGCGGCCATCGACCCAGACGTCCCACGGCAGCGTGCGGGCGATCAGGCGATCGGCGGTTGGCCGGTGGTAGCTGTACCGCGTCCGCAGCAGCCACCCGCCCGCGCCGCGGCGGGTCGCCGCCGACAACCAGAGGCGCGCGAGCGCCGCGCTCGGCGTGGTGAGGTGCGCCAGCGCGGTGCCGCTCAGGTCGGCGCTGCCCACGGCCACGGTCGCCGCGGCGTCGATCTCGCCGCGCTGGTCGTGCTCCAGGCGCAGCCACGCGTCGAGTCGATGTGGATCGAGGTGGCCCTCGACGAGCTGGCCAGCGTAGCCCAGCGACCAGCGGGTCTGCAGGTTGCCGCGCCGGTGCGCCGCTCGCCAGCCGACGCCGAAGCGGCCGGCGTCGAGCTGCAGCGCCAGACTCACTGGATCTGCCGCGGTGCCGCCCCAGGCGCTCACTGTGCCCCAGGGGCCGAGGTTGACGTGGGCGCTGGCGCCGTCGATGAGGCGGCCGCTGGCGCCTGTGGCCATCACCAGGCGACCCGCGCCGAGCTCGCCCCAGCCCGTGCGCCAGCCGAGCCGCGCGCGGCGGACGGCGACGGCGCTCCGCGCCCGCGCGCCACCTTGGCTGCGGCCGGGCTCTGTGGAGATGCCGTCGTAGCGCAGGCTCAGATCATGCGACCAGCTCAACGGCGTGCCGCCGACGCTGCGCACGGCCAGGCGGCTGCGCAGGGTGGCGAATGTCCAGGTTTTACGGCCTTTGAGGTCGATGAGGCCGATCCCGACGAAGGCCAGATCGCCCTTCACGTTGGTCGCCGCGCCCGCCAGCTGCCGGCCGCGCTTGGAGACCACCAAGCTGCGCGGGTCGTCGCGCAGTCGCGCCCACGCCGCCTCCGTGAGCGAGGTCGGCGCCCGGCCGATGCGAGCTCTGCCCACCCGCCAAGGCGCCGCAGGGGCGCTGCTGCTGACGCCGCCGGCCTTGCCCGCCGCGCCCGGCGCCGACTGGGTCGCCAGCGCCGCGCCCGCGTCACCGCGCCGTGGCAGGGGACCGTCGACGAGGCGCGCCCGCGCGCGTCGCCCCACCACCTCAAGGATCTTGACGCGCCAAGCCCGTCGGCTCCGCCCCGCGGGCTTTCCCCGCAGCTCTTGCCCGACCCGCACGCGCTCGGTCGGTTCGAGCCGCAGATACACCTCTGCCGCCTCGCCATGCGTCGTGCCGCGCACCTCTGCCGCGTCGGCGGTCGCTGCGACGCCACTGAGCACCGCCACAAGCCAGCCGCCCAGCAGCAGCGTGCCAGCCCGAAGCAGGCGATCGCGCGCAGCCGACCCAGCGGGACGCGGCGGCGACGGTTGGCGGCCGAGTGCCATCAATCTCACTCCTTACCGTTTGGGTGACAGGAGAGGCAGGCGCTCGCCTTGTAGACGTAGCCGCTCACCTCGCCGAGGTGTTTGTTGTCCATCTGATTTTTGGGATGACAACCGCTCGACATGCACGAGAACACCTTGAAATCATCAGGGTTCGTGTGACACGTCGCGCACGCGATGTTGGTGTGTTTGCCCGACGTGATGGGAAAGGCGTGGTCGGCCATGCCCGCTGGCTGCCAGCCCGCCGGCGTGTGGCAGCTCTGGCAGGTCTTGGGGTAGCTGCCGGCCTGATGATCCGGGCTTTTCGCGGCGTTGTAGTCGGGGAGGTGGCAGCCGTCGCAGTCGCGCGGCGGCTTGACGATCCGGTTCGGCGCCGTGCTGTGGCACCCAGCACAGGTCGCCTGCTGATGTTTGCCGACCAGCGGCCAGGTCTTGTGGTCAAACTTCGCAGGCTTCCAGGCCGCCGTCGTGTGGCAATCCTGACAAGTGTTCGGATACTGGTTCGCGCTGTGATTGGGCGCCGTCGTCGCGGCGTAGTCGGGCATGTGACAGCCGTCACACGTACGCGGCGGCTTGTTGACGCGGTCGGGCGCGGCCTTGTGGCACTGCGCGCACGTCGCCTCGATGTGTTTACCCGTCAGCGGCCAGGTCTGGTGATCCCACTTCGCCGGATGCCAGCTCACCTTGGTGTGGCAAGTTTCGCACGCGGTCGACAGCTTGGCGCCGACGTGATCAGGCGATTTTGCGACGTTATAGTCCGGCTTGTGGCACCCGACACACGTCACCGTCTCCGTCTCGCCGACATGCACAGCGGGATCGGACGTCGCCAACCACTCCTGGCAGCCGCCCAGCAGCAGCACGGTGACGATTGGCGTGCCGACGATCAACCGCACCGTGTTCGTGTTGTGCCGGAGCGTACGTCTCATTTGTCGCCCTTCGGGTGGCAGCTCATGCACGCGCCGTTGTCCCACACGTAGCCGCCCACCTCGCCTGCGTGTTTGCTGTCCATCTTGGCCTTGCTGTGCTCGCCGTCGTGGCAATGCACGCAGTCGAACTTGCCTTTGCCCACACCCGCGGGGTGGCAGCTGGTGCAGCTGCTGCGATAGCGGCTGTGGTCGCCGTTGCTGATCGGAAACGCCTTGTCGTGCCAAGTCGACTTCAACGCAGACCAGGCCGTGGGTGTGTGGCAGCGCTCGCACGTGGTGGTCAGGCCCAGCGTGCGGTGGTCTGGATGGGTCTTGCCGGCGGTGACCAAGCCGCCATGGCACGACGCGCAGCTGCGGCTCAGGCCGGCGTACGTGTCCTTGCTGTGGCACTTGCCACACTGGGTCGCGATGGTGGCGTGGGAGCCCAAAAGTGGCCAGAACGCGGCGTGGTCGAAGCGGGCCGGCGCCCAGGCAAACGTGGAGTGGCATTGGTTGCAGCCCATGCGCAGGGGGCGATGGTCAAACGAGGTGATGGCGAGCGCGGTCGTCTTGTGGCAGGCGTCGCAGGTGCTCGGCGTGCCGCGGAACTGATCGCGGGCCTGCGTGCGATGGCACGACGCGCAAGCGACGACCGCGTGCACCCCGGAGAGCGGGAAGCGGCCAACGGCGTGTGGCGTGAACTGGCGTGGACGCTGCCAGCTGCGTGAGGTGTGGCAGCTCTCGCACTGGCTGCCTTGCTCGCCGCGGTGGGTGTCGGTGTGGCAGGACAGGCAGGCGCGTGGCACCCGCGTCGACCGCGCTGTCGAGGTCTGCTGCTTGTGGCAGCCGACGCACGGCGCGGTGGCGTGGGCGCCCGTCAACGGCACGCCGGTGCGGTCGTGGTCGAACGCCACCCGTTTCGGGATCACCTGCCAACCTTCGGGGACATGGCAGAGGTTGCACGACCAGCTCGATCCTGCGCCTGAGGTCTTCGCCGTCGCCGCCGGCTTTTCTCCTGTCGTCGGCGGCTTTTTCCCCGTCGCCGCCGGCTTTTCCTTTGTATTTTGGCCCTCGCGGCCGGCGTTCGTCGCGGCCACCCCGCGTAGGCGCTCGTGTGGATTGCTGTGGCAGCGGCCGCACGCCAGCGCGCCCAAACGGTAGTGGATCAGGCCGCGGGTCTTGGCGTCGGTCTCGGTGTCGGTCTTGGCGCCGGTCTTGGCGTTGGTCTTGGTGACGGCTCCGGCGTCGATCCTGGCGCCAGGGGCGTCGCCACCCGGCCCGGCGACCTTGGTGTGGCAGCGCGCGCAGTCGACGGTCCCGTGTTTGCCGCGGAGCGGAAATCGGGTGTTGTCGTGGGCGAACTTCTCAATCACGAAGTCCTTGACGACCTGATGGCAGTCTTCGCAGGTGCGTTTGGGACCATCGCTCAGGAACTGCCCCGCGTGCACATCGCTGTGGCAGCTCGCGCAGGCCGTCGCGACGCCAGCGAAACGCACCGGCGCCCCCGCCGACGGGCGTTGGTGGCAGCCGGCACAGGCGGTCTTGGCGTGGGGTCCGGTGAGCTTGAACGTTGTCTTGTCGTGATCGAAGCGCTCGGCGGGTCGAAAGGCGCGTTCGGTGTGGCAGGCGGTGCACGTCAGCGGCGGCTTGCGGCCATCGAACTGGCCGGCGTGGGCGTCTTTGTGGCAGTCGACGCAGGTCTGCGGGGTGCCCACTAACCGCGCGACTTGTCCGGGCGCGCGGGCGTTTACCTTGCCTCGTGAACGCGTCTTGGGCGTCGGACTTGGCGTGTGGCAGCCCTGGCACGGCACGACCCGATGGGCGCCGGTGAGCGCGACCCGAGCGCCCTCGTGCTCGGTGATGCTGAAGTTGGCGGGCGCGAAGCCGCCTTCGCTGTGGCAGGTCTGGCAGGCGTCGGCGGTGCTTTTTGTCGGCTTTGTAGACTTGGGGATCACGGACTTGTCGGTCGCCACGGTCCTGAACGTGCCGACGTGCACGTCACCGTGGCAGTCGCCGCAGGTGTCGTGGGGGATCTGTGTGTATTGTCTCTTGTACGATTTGGCAGGCGCGTGGCAGCGCTCGCAGCGCACAGCGCGGTGCCGACCGCGCAGGGCGAAGCTGGTGCGATTGTGGTCAAACCCCCGCTGCGAACGCTTGGCGTCCCAGCCAGCGGTCGTGTGGCAGTCCTGACAGCGGTCGCCGAACTGGCCCTTGTGCACGTCCTTGTGGCAGCTGACGCACGTGCCGCGCAGCCCCTCGAACGCCTGCAGACGCGCCCGCGCGGCGCCCGCTGTCATCGACGTATTGGCCACCGCGCGGCGCCGCGGCGTGTGGCAGGTCGCGCAGGCGACGACCGCGTGCTTATTGGTCAGCTTGAAGGGCAGCAGCGTATGCAGGCGCAGCCCGGAGTCCTTACGGGTGCGCCGCCAGGAGCGCTCGGTGTGACACGTCTCGCAGGCCTCGCCGCGGCTGTGATCCGGCGTCGGATCGGCGTGGCAGCTCACGCAGGACGCGAACGACAGCCCACGAAAGTGCAGCGCCGACGCCCCGCGCTTGGCAGGCGTCCCTTGCGCAGATCGTGGGGCGCTGGCGTTTGACGTGTGGCACTTGCCGCACTGCACCTCGCGGTGTTTGCCGCGGAGCTGAAAGCGCGCGCGATCGTGAGAAAACCGGGGCGCTGGCGCGAAGCGCTGCTGCGAATGGCAGTTGGCGCAGTCCGGGCCGAGGGTCGGTTTGTGGGTGTCGGCGTGGCAGTTCACACACTTGCTGCCCAGCCCCATCCAGCGCTGTGGCGTGGTGTGACAGCCCTTGCAGGCCAGCTTGGTGTGGCGACCCTGCAGCTTCCAGCCGGTGAGGCCGTGATCGAACACGCGCGGCGCCCGCCATCGCACCATCCGAAAGCCTCGGCCTTGATGATCGCGGTGGCACTTGGCGCACGCTTTTCCGGCGTCCTGGGCCATCTTCCAATGGTAGCGCGAGGTTTTTGCGGTCTTGTGGCACTCGAGGCAGCGGTCGTCGCTCACGCCTTTGCCGGCGACGTGACAGGTCTCGCAGCGGTTGTCCCACTTCTTGTGCGAGGTCGCGAGCGGCCCGGGCGAGGTCGACTGGCCAAGCGCGATCGCCGACCAGCCACAGGTGACGCCCAGCACGCCGATCAACGCAGCGGCCGCGCCGACACGCGCGGCCGGCCCTGTCGGCATCGTCAACCACCTGCGCGTCACACTGCCTCCTCAAAGCCCGGCCGCCATGCTAGCGAAGGTCCCCACCGGTGACCATTGCATCGGACCACGGGTGTCCATTGGAGGCCATGGACGGACGTTCAGATCAAAGTGACGACCGACGACAGCAAGCGCGCCGCACTGGCGGTGTCGGCGCCGCTGGTGCTGCCAGCGCTGCCAGCCCAAGGGCCCAGCGAGTGACCCGACTTGCGCCGTGTTCCGCATCATCGCACATCTTCACAGACCCGAACAGACTTTCCACATTCTATGTAAACACGCGTAGCTATTGCGTACGTGATCGAGCCCGCGGCGCATCCAGCCGTGCGTCTGGCGGTCGCCGCGCGGGATCGCGTGGTGATGACGTGCGGACGGGCGACGTAGCGTCGCGCGGTACCGGTAGGGTGACGATGCGCACCGTAGACGGACGTCATGTCAGTGAAGCGGCTGCAGTCCCTTGCTCACCTCGCCGAGCCCAGTTGGCTGACGAAGGAGTTCTGAGTCATGAACACGATGCTGTCGCCCCGCTGCTTGTTGCCCCGTTCGCTTGTGCGCTTGATCTTGCTCAGCGTGTGTGTCGTGTCGACGGCGTGCGGCGGTGACGACGCGGTGGTCAACGGGCCGATCACGGCCGGACAGAAAGACGGCGGCGCCGCTGACGGGAAGATCGAGTCAGACGCAGCGGCGGATATCACCACGAAGGACACGGGCGGATCGGCGGACGCGGTGGCCCAGGATTCGGTTGATAGCGACGAGGCTGGCGTTGTCGACGGCGGCGCCCCCGACGTCACCTCGCCGGACGGCGGCTCCCCCGACGTCACCTCGCCGGACGGCGGCGCCCCCGACGTCACCTCGCCGGACGGCGGCTCGCCTGACGGCGGCTCCCCCGACGTCACCTCGCCGGACGGCGGCTCCCCCGACGGCGGCTCCCCCGACGTTACCTCGCCTGACGGCGGCTCGCCTGACGGCGGCTCGCCTGACGGCGGCTCGCCCGACGGCGGCACCACCTGTCAGAGCGCGGCGGACTGCGACGACAGCGATGTGTGCACCGACGACGCCTGCGACGCGGCGACGGGCGCCTGCAGCCACGCCGCGATTCCGAACTGCCCAGCGACCACGACCTGCACCAAAGCGGCCGATTGCAGCACCGACGTTGTGTGTGCGATCGCGGCCTGCGTCTCCAACAAGTGCCAGACCTTCGCGGCTCCCGACGGTGTGAAGTGCGACGATGGCAGCAAGTGTAGCGTTGGCGGCGCCTGCGCGGCCGGCGTCTGCGGCGGCGGCACGCCTGTGGCCTGCGACGACGGCAACCCCTGCACCGATGACACCTGCAAGGCCGGTTTGGGCTGCGTGGGTGTGCCCGGTGGCAAAGACTGTAGCGACGACAACCTCTGCACCGAGGGCGACAGCTGCGCGGGCGGCACATGCGTGGCTGGCGCGACGCAGAAGGCTTGTGACGACAACAACCCGTGCACCGATGACAGCTGCGATCCAAAGACGGGCTGCCAGCACGCCGCCAACTCGGCCGCGTGTGATGACGGTAGCGCCTGCACCACCGGCGATACGTGCACCGGCGGCGTGTGCAAAGCGACCAAGCCAGCGCCGTGTGATGACAACAACCCCTGCACCACCGAGACGTGTGACAGCGGCGGCGGCTGCAAAAGCGCGAACAATACGGCGCCGTGTGATGACGGTGACCCCTGCACGAGCCCGGATGCGTGTGACGCTGGCAGCTGCAAGGGCGCCGGCGCCAAGGCGTGCGACGACGGCGACCCCTGCACGACCGACAGCTGTGACCCGAAGACCGGCTGCGTGACCGCGCAGAACACGGCTGCGTGCGACGATGGCAACACCTGCACCACCAAGGACACCTGCGCCGGTGGCAAGTGCGCTGGCACGGCCGTGTCGTGCGATGATGGCAACCCTTGTACGATCGACAGCTGCAACCCGACCACCGGCTGCGCGACGGCCCCGGCGACGGGTGGGTGCTCGGACGGCAACGCGTGTACCGGTAAGGACGCTTGCGCAAAGGGTGCGTGTGTCGGCGGCGCCGCGGTGAACTGCGACGACGGCAACCCGTGCACGACCGACAGCTGCGATCCGAAGACCGGCTGCAAGTCGGCGGCGACGGACGGCAGCTGTGATGACGGCGACGCGTGCACGACGAAAGACTTGTGCAGCGGCGGGACCTGCAAGGGCGGCGCCACGGTCACCTGCGACGATGCGAACCCGTGCACCGATGACAGCTGCGACGCCAAGACGGGCTGCGTGACGAAGAACAACTCCTCTACGTGTGATGATGGCAGCGTGTGCACGACCGTGGACGCCTGCAAAGACGGCATCTGCGTCGCGGGTAAGCCAGCGCCCTGTGATGACGGCAACCCCTGCACCACCGAGACCTGCGACGCCAAGGGTGGCTGCACCAGCGCGGCGAACACCTTGCCTTGTAACGACGGCAACGCCTGCACGCTGAAGGACGCCTGCAAGTCGGGCGCCTGCGCGGGCGGCGCGGCGCCGCAGTGCGACGACGGCAACCCCTGCACAGCGGACGCCTGCGACCCGAAGACCGGCTGCACCAACGTTGGCACCAGCAAGCCTTGCGACGATGGCAACGCCTGCACGGCCGGCGAGACCTGCGCCGCTGGCAGCTGTGGTGGCGGTAAGGCCGTGCCATGTGATGACGCCAACCCCTGCACGACCGACGCGTGTGACCCCAAGGGCGGCTGCAGCAACACCAACAACACCGCGCCCTGCGACGACGGCAGCGCTTGCACGACGGACGATCTCTGCAAGGCGGGCGTCTGCACGGCCGGAAAACCGGCGCCCTGCGACGATAAGAACCCCTGCACGACGGAGACCTGCGACGCGGCGGGTGGCTGCAAAAGCGCGGCGAATGACCTGCCCTGCAACGACGGCGACGTCTGCACGACGAAGGATGTGTGCGCCGGTGGCGCGTGCAAGGGCGGCGCCGCCGTGACGTGTGACGACGGCAACCCGTGCACGACGGACAGCTGCGATGCGAAGGCTGGCTGCAAGGTCGTGGCGAACACGGCGGTCTGCAACGACGGCGACGCCTGTACGACGAAGGATGTGTGCGCCGGTGGCGCCTGTATGGGCGGCGCCAAGGTGGCCTGTGATGACGGCAAGATCTGTACAGACGACGCCTGCGACCCCAAGAGCGGCTGCACCGCGACCAACAACATCGCGTCCTGCAGCGACGGCAGCGGCTGCACCGAGAATGACGCGTGCAGCGGTGGCGTCTGCAAGGGCGGCGCCGCGCTGAAGTGCGACGATGGCAAGCCCTGCACGACGGATACGTGCGACGCCAAGGCCGGCTGCGTGCACACGCCCAACAGCGGCGCGTGTGACGACGGCAACCCCTGCAGCACGGGCGACACCTGCGCCAATGGCGGCTGCGCGGGCGCGGGCGTGACTGACTGCGACGACAAGAACGCCTGCACGACGGACAGCTGCAGCAGCACCGCGGGCTGCGTGCACACCGCGAAGAGCGGCGCGTGTGATGACGGCAACCTCTGCACCACTGGCGAGATCTGCACGGCCGGCAAGTGCGGCGGCGGCCAGCCGAAGAGCTGCGATGACGGCAACCCCTGCACAACCGACAGCTGCAGCGCCACAGGCGCGGGCGGCACCACCGGGTGTGTGAACGCGAACAACACGGCGCCCTGCGATGACGGCAGCGTCTGCACCACCGGCGATGTCTGCAAGGGCGGCGCCTGCACGGCCGGAAAACCGGCCCCCTGCGATGACAACAACCCCTGCACGACCGAGATTTGCAGCGCGAGCGGCGGCTGCAAGAGCGAGCCGAACACGGCGAAATGCAGCGACAACAACGCCTGCACCGTCGGCGACGCCTGCGCCGCTGGCAAGTGTGTGGCTGGCAAAACGCAGAGCTGCGACGACGGCAAGCCGTGCACGCTCGACACCTGCGATCCGGTGAAGGGGTGTGTCAACACCAACACCACCGCGAAGTGTGATGACGGCGACGTCTGCACGGAAGCGGACGCCTGCGCCGGTGGCGTCTGCAAGGGCGGCAGCCCGAAGGTGTGCGACGATCAGAACCCCTGCACCGCGGCCTCTTGCGACCCCAAGACCGGCTGCGCCTTCAAGGTTGTGGCGGGGCAGTCCTGTGATGACGGCGACCTGTGCACGGCCGGTACCGTCTGCCTGCTGCCCAGTGGCTGTGGCCAGGGCAAGGCGACCAATTGTGACGACGGCGAGGCCTGCACCACGGACAGCTGCGACCCGAAGAAGGGCTGCGTACACACAGCAGTGAGTGGTGTCTGCAGCGACGGTGACGCCTGCACGGTTGGCGAGGCCTGCAGCGGCGGCACATGCGCGGGCGGCAACGCGCGGAACTGCGACGACGGCAAGGTCTGCACGGCGGACAGCTGCAACAAGACGTCGGGCTGCGTCAACGGCGCAAATACGGCGTCCTGCGACGACGGCGACGCCTGCACCCAGAAGGATGTGTGCAGCGGCGGCCTCTGCAAAGGCGGCAGCGCCACGGTCTGCGACGACGGCAACCTGTGCACGACCGACAGCTGCGACGCCAAGTCCGGCTGCAAGGTCGCCAACAACACGGCGAGCTGCTTCGACAGCAAGCTCTGCGCCGCGGGGACCTGCTCAGGCGGCGCCTGCAAGGTCAGCGGCGCGGGCTGCGACGACAAGAACCCCTGCACCGTCGACACCTGCGTCGCGGGCAAGGGATGTCAGTCCGTTGCCGCCGCCGACGGCCTGAAATGCGGCGACGGGGACGCCTGCACGGCGGCCTCGACCTGCAAGGCTGGCAAGTGCACCGTCGGTCCGGCGAAGAGCTGCGACGACAGCAACGCCTGCACCAACGACAGCTGTGACGCCAAGACCGGCTGCGTGAACGCCAACAACACAGCGCCGTGCGACGACGGGCTGCTGTGCACCGCGAAGGACGCGTGCGCGGGTGGCAAGTGCGCCGGCGCCCAGACGGACTGCAACGACGGCAACGTCTGCACCGATGACAGCTGCGACGCCAAGACCGGCTGCGTCCACGCCGCGAACACGGCGAAGTGCGACGACGGCAGCACGTGCACCAGCGACGAGACGTGCACCGCGGGCAAGTGCGTGTCAGCGACGAACAAGTGCGACGACGGCAACCCCTGCACGGTGGATGGCTGTGCGTCGAATGGCGACTGCACGTTTGTCATCACCAGCGGGCCTTGCGACGACGGCAACCCGTGCACGACCAGCTCGACCTGCTTCGGCGCGACCTGCAAAAACGGCACCGCGGTGAAGTGTGATGACGCAGACCCCTGCACGATCGATGCCTGCGACAGCAAGACCGGCAAATGCGTGACCACACCGGTCGCCAACAGCGCCCAGGTCGCGTGTGACGACGGCGACGCCTGCACCAGCGGCAGCGTGTGTTTCGACGCGAGCTGCGTGGCGAAGGTGGGCAGCGGTAAGGTGTGTGACGACGGCAACAAGTGCACCGACGACAAGTGTGACCCGAAGACCGGCAAGTGCGGCACCACCAACAACGTGGCGCCTTGCGACTCGGGTGACGCGTGCACCTACGGCGACACCTGCTTCAACGGCGTCTGCAAGACCTCAACGACGAAGCTCTGCGACGACGGCAACGACTGCACAGTGGACGCGTGTGACAGCAAGACCGGCAAGTGCAGCACGAAGTTGGTGGCGGATCAGAGCCCTTGTTCGGATGGCTTGGCGTGCACGACGGGCGACGCCTGCAAAGCTGGTCAGTGCGTGGCCGGCGCGTTTAGCTGCGCGCTCTTTGAGGACGGCTTTGAGTGCGGCGACGCGGGCGCGGGCTGGACGCTCGACAAACCGGCCAACAAGCAGGTGATCTGGGCAGTGGACGCCTCGCCGGCGCTGCCAGATCAGGCGAACTACGCCTGCACGCTCAACTTCAACAATGGGACGAACTACTGCGACGCGCAGGGCAACGGCTGCCAGACCCCCTCGGGCACAGCGCGCTCGCCGACCATCGACGGCACCAAGGCGTTTGGCCAGACGCGCCTGAAGTTCGACTCGTTTGTGCAGGTGGACGGCGGCTTCTCTGACCGACCGCGGGTGCTGGTCCGCCGGGCCGACACGAACGCTGTGCTGCACAGCTTCTACCTGAGCAAGGCGAACAACAACATGAACGTCTGGCGACCGCAGAACATCCAGATCAACAACGTGGTCGGCGTGAAGTTCTACCTGGAGTTCTTTCTGCAGACGCCGAGTGGCCAGGGCAACAACGACGGCAAGGGCTGGGCGATCGACAACATCGTGATCGACCAGCAGCCCGTCGCGGAGAACTGCACCGACGGCATCGACAACGATGGCAATGGCAAGGTCGACTGCGACGATCCGGTCTGCATCGCGAAGGGCGGCTGCGTCGAGCTCTGCGGCAATGGCGTCGATGACGACTTCAACGACAAGATCGACTGCGACGACGACGCCTGCAAGGGCACGCTGGACTGCGTCGAGCCGACGCTGAAGTGGGATTTTGACTGTGGTGACGCGGGCTGGACGTATACCAAGGGCGCCAACAACGTCTCGTGGAACATCGACGCCACCCCCGTCACCGTGAAGCCGTACACCGGTGGCTGTACCTTGAACTACAACAACGGCGTCAATTACTGTGGCACGTCGACCTGTAGCGGACAGTTCAACTGGTCGGCCGGCCTCGCGACGCTGGACCAGGTCATCGACGCCACGGGGTTCAAGGCGCTGAAGGCGACCTATTGGGCCTACGTGGACGTGTCGAGCTACGGCAGCCTGAACACCGACAACGGCTACTTGCAGGTCTCGACGAGCGACTTTGCTGGTTGCTGCGGCGCGACGAACCAATGCACCGCGGCCGAGCCGAACGAGTGCAACAAGGGTGGTACGGAGACCTTCACCACGCCAGAGCCTTCGGGCGGCGCGAAGAAGTGGGCGCAGGTCTCGGTTGATTTGAAGAGTTATGTCGGGAAGAAGTTCAAGCTGCGCTTCCGCTTTAACAGCGCGGGCAGCGGCTCCAACAACTTCCCGGGCGTGTTTGTGGACGATCTGCGTCTGTACGGCACAAAGTAACGGGGTAGGTGAGTTCGGCGCGGCCTCGTTGGGGGGAGCGCGCTACGAGATGTCGCCGTGAGCGGCCTAGGTGGGGAGAAAGTCATGCGGAAGATGCGCTGTTGTTTGGCACTACTGGTGGTTGCGAGCCTTGCGGCCTGCGGGACGGACGAAGGGGTCGAGAAGGGGCCGACGATCGGCGCTGGTGACACGTCCGTCGACGCTGGCCAGCTCGATATTGCCGCGAGCGATGCCACGGAGGACGCCAGCACGGTGGACACCACGACGTCTGACACGACGGCCAGGGCAACGGACACGACGACGGTCGACCCCGACACGGCCGTGGCGCCGGATACGACGGTGGTCGATCCGGACGTGGCGACTCAAGATGGCGGTCCGGCCGACAGTGGTCCGGATGACGGCGGCGTTACAACTGACGGCGGCACGCCTGACGGCGGCGCGCCTGACGGCGGCACGCCTGACGGCGGCACGCCTGACGGCGGCACGCCTGACGGTGGCAGCACGCCAGACACGTCGGGCGGTTGCGTCGACAACAGCGACTGCGACGGCAAGATCGCGCTGCAGCCCTGCTTTGTCGCGGTCTGCAAAGAGAGCAAGTGCACCGTCGCCCTCTCCCCGGCCGGCAGCCCGTGTGACGATGGCGACGCCTGCTCGAAAGACGAGACCTGCTCAGCCGGCACCTGCGGCGGCGGCAAGAACGCCTGCGGCTGCAAGGATGACGCAGCGTGTGACGACAAGAACCCCTGCACCACCGACGTGTGTGGCGCTGATGGCAAGTGCGCGTACAACGCTCAGGACGGCGCGAAGTGTGACGATGGCGACGGCTGCACCGAGACGGGCATCTGCGCGGCGGATGGGACCTGCAGCAAGGGCGTGGCGAAGGACTGCGACGACAATAACCCCTGCACCGACGACACCTGCGATCCGGCGACGGGCTGCTCCAGCGCGTCGAACACGCTGACGTGCGATGACGACAACGCCTGCACGGACAAGGACGTCTGCGCGAACGGAAAGTGTGTCGCGGGCACGAAAAAGGTCTGCGACGACGGCGCAGTGTGCACCGACGACGGCTGCGACCCGAAGACGGGCTGCACAACCAAAGCCAACACCGCTAAGTGCGACGACGGTGATGGTTGCTCCAAGGATGACGTGTGTAAGGCCGGCAAGTGCGCCGGTGCGAGCCAGCTCGACTGTGACGACAAGGACCCCTGCACGATCGACACCTGCGACAAGGTCGCCGGCTGCAAGTCGACGCCCGCCAAGGACGGCGGCGCGTGTGACGACGGCAACGCATGCAGCGAAAAGGACGTGTGCACGGGCGGAAAGTGCGCCGGCGCCGCTGTGAAGACCTGCGACGACGGCAACCCGTGCACCGACGATGTGTGCGACAGCAAGACGGGCTGCGTGGCCAAAAACAACACCGCGAAGTGCGCGGATGACAAGACCTGCACGTCGGGCGCCTGCGCCGCGGGCAAATGCGTGCTTGGCACGACCAAGGGTTGCGACGACAACAACGCGTGCACGACGGACACCTGCGACGCGACGAAGGGCTGCGTCTACGCGGCCGTGAAGGCTGGCGCAGCGTGTGACGACGGCGACAAGTGCAGCGACGCGGACGTCTGCACTGCGGGTAAATGTGTCGGCAAACCGGTCGACTGCGATGATGGCAACGCCTGTACGACGGACGCCTGCGGCGCGACGACCGGCTGCAGCTGGACTGCGAACAGCGCGAACTGCGATGACGGCAACAAGTGCACCGACGGCGACAAGTGCAAAGGTGGCAAGTGCGCCGGTACGACGACGGCCGATCCGAAGGTCGCGTGTGATGACAAGAACGCGTGCACTGACGATACCTGCGAGGCGACGACGGGCTGCGTGCACAAGCCCAAGGCGGCGGCTGCCACGTGTGATGGCAAGTTGGTGGGCGACCACTGCTACCGCGCCTTCACCGGCAACGCGAACTGGGGCAACTCGGAGAACGCCTGCAAGACCTGGGGTGGTCATTTGGCCAGCATCAGCGACGCCACCGAAGACGCCGCTGTGCGACAGTTGGTGCAGGCTACCTGTGGCAATAACGCCTCGGCGATGCTAGGCGCGAGCGACGCGACCACCGAGGGCACGTGGCTCTGGAATGACGGCACGCCTTGGAAATACACGCATTGGGACAGCGGCCAGCCTAGCAACTCGGGTGGCGGCGGCGGTCAGGACTACCTGATGTTACGGCCCAATGGCGCGTGGAACGACTTGGCGGCCAACGACGTGTTGGGCTGTCGGATCTGCGAGCGCGTGATGCCGAAGGCCGCGTGCGACGACGGCGACAAGTGCACCAAGGACGAGTTCTGCACCGGTGACAAGTGCGGCGGAGGTGTGCTGGCGGGCTGCGACGACGGCAAGCCTTGCACCATCGACAAGTGCGACGCCAAGACCGGCGCCTGCTCCTGGGCCGGAAAGACGGGCACCTGCGATGACGGTGACGTCTGCACGACGGGTGAGGCCTGCAAGGCGGGCAGCTGCGTCGGCGGCGCGGCGGTGAACTGCGACGACAAGAACCCCTGCACGACCGACAAGTGCGACCCCAAGACCGGCAAGTGCGCCAACACACCCAACAGTGACCCTTGCTCCGACGGCAGCGCGTGTACCACCAGCGACGCCTGCGGCGCGGGCAAGTGCGCCGGTGTGGCCAAGGATTGCTCGGACGGCGACCCGTGCACCAACGACGCCTGTGACGCGAAGACCGGCGCCTGCACCCACAGCAAAATCGCCGGATGTTCGGGCTGCAAGACGGCTGCGGACTGCGATGACGCCAACCCCTGCACCGACGAGGCGTGTGATGGTTCCACCGGAAAATGCAGCACGACGTTCAACAAGAAGACCTGCGATTCCGGCGATCCGTGCACCTACGGGGACCTGTGTGACGGCGCAGGCAAGTGCATCGTCGGCAAGAACAACGCGTGCGACGACGACAACTCGTGTACGGCGGACAGCTGCGACAAGGCCACGGGCAAGTGTCTGCACACCAACGCCGCGGACGGCGGCAAGTGCGACGACGGCAAGGCTTGCACGACCGGCGACGTCTGCAAGGCCGGCGTTTGCGCGCCGACGGCGGACAGCTGTGACCTGATGTTCGAGACGTTCGACTGTGGCGCTGCCCTCTCGGGCTGGTCGCTCGGCACCAACGGCGGCAACCCCGAGCTGCGCTGGTCGGTGGACAACGCCCCGGCGATTGGACCGGCGGGCAAGGGCTGCAACCTGAACTACAACGACGGCACGGACTACTGTCGCCCGCTGTTTGGCAACAACTGCTACACGCCGAACCAGAGCGCGTATACGCCAACGATCAACGCCTCGGCCGCCACTGGCACGCCGCGCTTGAGCTTCATGACGTACTACGACCTCGATGGCGTCGACAGCACCACGACCGACTTGCCCCGCGTGCGGGTCTACGCCGGCAACCAGACGCTCTACCAGTTCACCTTGAAGAAGGACGCCGCGAGCATGAAGGTCTGGCGGCAGATCGACGTGGCGGTGCCGAACATCAAGGGTCGCAACAACGTGCGGGTGCGCTTTTACCTGGAGCCTGCCAGCGGAGCGAATGGCAACGCCGGCAAGGGCTGGTTCATCGACGACCTGCGCTTGACCCGCTCCGGCAACCAAGTGCCGGAGGACTGCGGCGATGGGATCGACAACGACGGCGACGGCAAGATCGACTGCGCTGACGCGGACTGCAAGGCTGAGGCGGCGTGTGTGGAGAACTGCACCGACGGCAAGGACAACGATCTGGATGACCAGGTCGACTGTAAGGACGCGGACTGCGCGCAGGCGCCGAGCTGCTTGTGCCTGTCCTTGAACTGCGACGACAAACAGGCCTGCACGACCGACAGCTGTGACGACACGACCGGCAAGTGCGTGCACATCGACAACAAGCTGACGTGTGACGACGGCGACGCCTGCACCAGCGGCGACGGCTGTGGTGGCGGCAAGTGTGTGGGCGCGGCGAAGGACTGCTCCGATGGCGATCCCTGCACCACCGACAGCTGCGACGCCAAGACCGGCACCTGCGCGCACGCCAAGATCGTGGGCTGCGGCGGCTGCAAGACCAGCGCTGATTGTGGCGATGGCAACGTGTGCACCGACGACAGCTGCGATGTGTCGACCGGCAAATGCGCCAACACCAACAACACCAAGGCGTGCGATGGCGGCGACGTCTGCTCGTACGGCGACGTCTGCGACGGCACGGGCAGCTGCAAGACGGGCACGTCGAAGACCTGTGAAGATGGCAACGTCTGCACCATCGACAGCTGTGACAGCAAGACCGGCGCCTGCAGTTACGCGCACACCAAGGACGGCACGACCTGTGACGATGGCAAGGCCTGCACGACGGGCGACGCCTGCAAGGCCGGCTCGTGTGTGCCTGCGAAGGCGGATTGTCCGCTCCTGAGCTACGGGTTTGACTGCGGCTCCTCCACCTCGGGCTGGTTCTTGGGCTCCAACGGCGGCAATCCGGTGCTGGCGTGGGCGGTCGACAACACGCCGGCCAACGAGAGCCCGAAGGCGAGCGGGGCGAGCGGCGGCTGCAACCTGAACTACAACGACGGCACCGACTACTGCCGTCCCGCGTTTGGCAACAACTGCTACACCCCGAACCAGAGCGCTTACAGCCCGACTTTCTCGGGTGTTGGCGTGACGGGGACGCCGAAGCTGACCTTCTGGACGTACTACGACCTCGACGGCCCTGGGAGCAACAACACGGACCGGCCGCACGTGGTCATCTACAGCGGCAACACGGCGCTGCACGATTTTGCGTTGGGCAAAGCGACGTCTGACATGAAGAACTGGCACAAGCTGACGTTCGACGTGCCCAACATCAAGACGCGCACCAACCTGCGGATTCGCTTTGTGTTGAACCCGGCGAGCGGTCAGGGTGGCAACACGGGTAAGGGCTGGTTCATCGACGACCTGCAGATCAGCAGTCCTGGCGACGCGGGCCCGGCGCTCAAGGAGATCTGCGGCGACGGCAAGGACAACGACGGCAACAAGCTCATCGACTGCGCGGATACGGCGTGCAAGGCCGAAGCGAGCTGCCAGGAGGTCTGCGACGACGGCAAGGACAACGATCTGGACGACAAGATCGACTGCGCCGACCCGGATTGTGTGGGCCACCTGAGCTGCACGACGCCGTTTATGGCGGCCAACATGGACTGCGGCGACAAGAGCTGGGTGGCGAGCAAGGCGAAGAACAACGTGATGTGGGCGATCGATGCGACCCCGTCGAGCGTCAAGCCGCAGACCGGCGCTTGCACCTTGAACTTCAACAACGGCTACACCTTCTGCGGCACGCCGAACTGCGCCGGCACCAGCAACGCCACGGCCGGCACGGCGACCTACGACCAGACGATCGACGCGACGGGCTACAAGGTGCTGCAGGCGTCCTACTGGTCCTACATGCATGGTCAGGACCCGGCGGGTACGGGCATCTACCTCGACGTCGGTATGTTGCAGGCGTCAACGGATGATTTTGCCGGCTGCTGCAACGCCGACAACATCAGCTGCCAGTGGAGTGCGGTGAACTGCAACACGGCGAACACCAAAACGTTCTTGGCGCCCAAGGAGGCGGCGTCTTGGAAGAAATGGGTGAAGACCTCAGCCGACCTGAAGGACTTCGCTGGCAAGAAGTTCAAGCTGCGCTACCGTTTCTCAAGCCAGGGCACAGACGCGAACAACCTGCCCGGTTGGTTTGTCGACGATTTGGCGCTGATCGGCACCAAGTAGGCAGTCTTATCAAGAGCTTCGGCCCCGGCGAGCGCTTTGCTCGCCGGGGCCGAGGTGTTTTTGCGGGGAGGCTGTGTCTGCCGACGTCGCTGGTGGCGGGGCGTCTAGTCGTCGTCGCCCCTGTCACGCTCGCCTGGCGCCGTGAGCACGGTGACGGTGGGCGCCCAGCCGTCGTCGTGCCACGCGGTGTCCCACACCAGGAGCACGTTGGTACCTGGCGGGGCGAGGTCCATCTCTTGGACGACTCGCAACGCGAGCGCGGGCGGGACGTTGAGCGCGTCTGGGTCGACCAGACGCGGGCTGCAGCCCCAGAACAAGGCGAGGCGACGCCAGATTTGGCGGTCGGCGCAGACCGGCACGATGGGCGCCGCCGGACGATGGCCGCTGACGGCTTGCGCTGTGCGGCCGCTGCCGGTGACCACGACGATGGCGCGTACGCGCAGGTCTCTGCTGAGGCTGGCGGTGGCGCGGGAGAGGGCGCGATCGACCTCGTCGCCGACATCGTCGCGTAGTCGGTCCAGCTTGCCGAACTGGCCATGTCGCCATTGCCAGCCTTCGACGAGGCGCAGCACCCGGTCCATGGTCTGCACCGACTCGACGGGATAGCGACCGGCGGCGGTCTCGCCGGAGAGCATCACCGCGTCGGTGCCCGATGCCGCGGCCCAAGCGATGTCGCTGACCTCAGCCCGTGTCGGTCGAGGCGCGTCGATCATGCTCTCCAGCATCTGCGTCGCCACAATAACTGGGCGATTCGCGCGCACGGCGGCGGCGACGAGCTCCTGCTGGATGATCGGCACCTCCTCGGCTGGCAGCTCCACGCCGAGATCGCCACGCGCGACCATGATGGCGTCCGAGGCCTGCAGGATGGCCTCGATGTCGTCGAGCGCCTCGGGCTTCTCGATCTTGGCGACCAAGGCCGGCAGCGTCGCGCCAGGCTCGGCGCCCTCCGTTAACAGCGCGCGCAGCTGCAGCATATCGTCCGCGGACCGCACAAAAGACAAGGCGAGATAGTCCACACCGAGCGACGCGGCGAAGGTCGCGTCGCGCCGGTCCTTGTCCGTCAGCGAGGGTGTCGACAGGTTGACGCCGGGCAGGTTCATCCCCTTTCGATCGGTGAGCTGCCCGCCGTGGACGACGCGCGCTTCAATCTCGCTGACGCCGTCGCTCGACAGGACCTCAAGCATCATGGCGCCATCGGCGAGCAAGATGCGATCGCCGCGCGTCACGTCGCGCGCCATCGCTTCGTACTCCGATGGGATCAGCCCCTGCCCCCCCACGACGCGGCGGGTCGTCACCGTCACCACCGCGTCGGCCACAAGCGCGATCCCGCCTTCCGGAAACCGGCCGACTCTGATCTTCGGGCCGCAGAGGTCGGCCAGCACCGCCACGGGCCGGCGCACGTCTGCGGTGACCTCACGAATCCGCTGGTAGGTGCGGCCGTGGCTGGCGTGGTCGCCGTGGCTGAAGTTGAGGCGGAACACATTCACGCCCGCTGCCACCAAGGCGCGCAGGATCTCTTTCGAGTCGGACGCGGGCCCGATCGTCGCTACGATGCGGGTTCTGCGGTGTTTTAGCGCGACACGCGACAGGTCAATGGCCATGCGAGACTCCTCAAGATGTGACGTCCAGCAAAAGGCTCGACCTAAACTTGATCCAGGTCAAACTCGGATACCCGCGGGGGGCTTTTCTATGACCGGATTTCGCGCCTTGTGGCGCCACTGTGTCCAGGAGGACTGATGAACAACTCTCGAATGCTGGGGCGCAACGTCGCCGTGGCTGTCATCGTTCTGGTCGGCGGCAGCTGCACGCAGACTGCAGGTCTGAGCTCGGCGGAGGTCGATAGGCGCGTTGGAGTGCGGGTCGACGCCGCTGTGAAGGCCGCGTTGGCGAAGGCCGCGCCTGCCATCGCGGCGCCGACAGCGGCACAGGTGGCCCATCGTGTGCCGGCAGACGTCGCCCGCGAGATGAAGATCGTCGGAGAGGAGGTCGCGACCCTGACCCCGCCGCCGCTGGTGCCGCCGCCCATCACTCGCACCCACGCGACGAAGGTGACCATCAAGCTTGAGGTCAAAGAGGAGGTTCGAGAGATCGCCGACGGTGCCAAGTACACGTTTTGGACCTTCGGTGGCTCGGTGCCGGGCAGCTT
Source organism: uncultured Myxococcales bacterium (assembly GCA_937910235.1). Classification (GTDB taxonomy): domain Bacteria; phylum Myxococcota_A; class UBA9042; order UBA9042; family UBA9042; genus UBA9042. The sequence goes on from CALENB010000232.1 coordinate 53,344, forward strand.
CATGCGCATTCGGCAGGGCGACCTCGTCGAGTTTCACCTCTCGAATCATCCCGACAACAAGATGCCGCACAACATCGATCTGCACGCTGTGACGGGCGCCGGCGGTGGCGCTGCTTCGTCATTCACGGCGCCCGGCAAGACGACGCAGTTCTCCTTCCGCGCCCTGAATCCGGGCATTTTCGTCTATCACTGCGCGACCGCTCCGGTGGGCATGCACATCGCCAACGGCATGTACGGCTTGATCTTGGTGGAGCCAGTCGGTGGCCTGCCAAAGGTCGATCGCGAGTACTACGTCATGCAGGGCGAGTTCTACACGACAGGCAAGTATGGCGAGAACGGCGAGCACGGCTTCGACATGGCCAAGGCGCTCCAAGAGATCCCCGACTACGTGCTGTTTAACGGCCGCGTCGGCGCGCTGGTCGGCGACAACGCGCTCACCGCGAAGAAAGGCGAGACTGTGCGGCTTTTTGTCGGTAATGGCGGGCCGAACCTCGTCTCTAGCTTCCACCTCATCGGCGAGATCTTCGACCTCGTCCATGTCGAGGGTTCCTTGGGCGCGCCGGCGGAGAACGTACAGACCACGCTGGTGCCCGCGGGCGGCGCGACCATGGTGCAGTTCAAGGTGGAGGTGCCCGGCACCTTCATCCTGGTCGACCACAGCATCTTCCGTACCTTCAACAAGGGCGCGCTGGGGATGCTGAAAGTCACGGGTGACGCCGAAAAGGAGCTCTACTCCGGCAAGCAAGACGAGCGGGTCTATCGCGCCGAGGGCAGCGCCGTGCAGACGATTCCGGCCAAGCCGGCCGCGCCGATGGTCGAGCGCTCCAAGGCCGAACGCATGGTCCAGGGTGCGCGGCTCTACGGCGCCAACTGCGCCGCTTGCCACCAGCCCGCGGGTACGGGGCTCGCCAGCGCGTTTCCACCGTTGGCGAAGTCGGACTTCCTGATGGCCGACCTCAGCCGCGCGATCAACGTCGTGCTCAAGGGTAAGGTCGGCAAGATCACCGTCAACGGCCTGGACTTCAACGGCGTGATGCCGGCGGTGCGTCTGACGGACGACGAGGTGGCCTCCGTGCTCACGTATGTGCGCAACAGCTGGGGCAACCAAGGCGGGCTGGTGAACGCCGCCGATGTCGCCAAGGTCCGCAAGGGCGGCGGCGGCGGCGGGCACTGAGCCTGCTTGGAACGGAGTCTCCTCGTCGCAGACCGGACACCTGCGGCGAGGCGCACGCTGGGCCCAACCGCCTGGCAGGAGGAGCGATGCGGGAGTGGCGACTCCACTGCTGCGAGGTGAGGTTCGCGGTCGGTTTATGGAGCGTCTCGCTCTTGATCGGATGCATGCAGGAACCTCCTCCCCAACTCGTGGCACCCATTCGAGTCACCCCCCGCACCGCCTCTCCGCACGACGATGTCATCGCCGTGGCGTTGCCGGCGCCACGCACCCCGACCGCAGCCGTTCCGACGTCAGCCGCTCCGACGTCAGCCGCCCCGACGCCGGCGGCCGGGGCCGCGCTGGATAGGCTGGGGATGGTCCTCGTACCTGCCGGGCGCTATCGGCCCTTTTTTCCGGGCAAAGACGAACCTGAGCAGCGGTTTGTGGCTGCGTTTGCGCTCGATGTGATGCCCGTCACCGTCGGCGCTTATCAGCGGTTCTTGCAGGCCACGCCGGCCTGGCGACGCGGCGCAGTGCCGCGGATCTTTGCCGACCCGGACTACTTGCGGTCGTGGCGGACCGATCTCGACGCGGGTGTGCCGGCGAACACCGTGCTGACCCATGTCTCCTGGTTTGCGGCGCGGGCCTACTGTTTGGCCCAGGGCAAGCGGCTGCCGACCGTAGCCGAGTGGGAGCGCGCCGCGTTGGCCAGCGCGGTCGCCGCGGATGGTCGCAAAGATCCCGCCTTCAACGCGCGCATCCTGCGTTGGTATGGCCACCCCGCGCGCGGACGCGCGGGTCCAGTCGGGCGTAAGGCGGCCAACTTCTTTGGCCTGAGAGACCTGCACGGGCTGGTGTGGGAGTGGGTTGACGACTTCAACTCGGCCCTCGTCACCGGTGAGTCACGCGCAGACGCCGCCCTCGAACGTGGCCTATACTGCGGCGCCGGCTCGATCGGTGCCGCCGACCCCAGCGACTACGCAGCGTTCATGCGATTCGCCCTGAGAAGCAGCTTAAAAGCCGCGTACACCACCGGCAGTTTGGGGTTCCGCTGTGCTGCTGACGCCCCCAAAGGAGCCACGCCATGAGCAACCGAAACCGACGCTGCGGCCCTCTCTGGTGGCCCGCGGCGATGGGCCTGGCCCTCGCCGCCACCCTGGCCGGCTGCGGACGCGCGACGCCGCCCGCTGCGGCCCCGGCGACGCCTCATGGCGTGCTCCCGGCGGTGCAGCAGCCTGCGTCACCACCCGTGACCGCAGCGGCGGCCCCGTTGCCGCGCGAATCGGTCTATCTCGTGACTAGCGCGTGGCGCGACCAGGGCGATCGCCCGGTCGTGCTGGCCGAGCTGCGTGGTCGCATCGTCGTCGTGTCGCTGGTGTTTACGCACTGTAAGTACGCTTGCCCGCGGATCGTCGCCGATATGCAGAAGATCGAGCGGCAGCTCTCGGCCGCCGAGAAGGCAGACGTGCGATTTCTCCTGGTCTCGATGGATCCCGAGCGCGATACGCCGAAACGCCTCACCACCTTCGCCGCCGAACACAAGCTCGATCTTGAGCGATGGACGCTGCTCACCGGGCCACCAGGCGACGTGCGGGTGCTGAACGCGGTGCTCGGTGGCCGGTACAAAAAGGCGCCCAGTGGTGATTTTGCCCACAGTAACCTCGTGCTCGTGTTGGATCGTGACGGTCGCATCGTCCACCGGCAGGAGGGCCTGGAGATCGCGCCGACCGAGGCGCTCGCCTCGATCCGCAAGATTGGCGCCGCCGCCGCGGCTGCGCGCGCGCAGCCGTGACCTGCCCTCGTTGGCGTGTCAGCGCGACGCAGGCGAATCAGCCGGGCCGCCCGTCGCGCCGGGCCCTGAGCAGCATCGGCGCGTACTCCAGCGCGAAGATCGCCCAGCCTAACGCCCAGGCGCTCCCGGCGGGGACGATCGCGGCGCGGCCACCCACGACCCGCAGCAGCGCGCCACCCAGCACCAGCACGTAGCACAGCACCGTGATCCGGCTCGCCACCAGCGGCAGGCCGGCGTGTCCGCGCGCGGCGCGGCTCGCGATCGCCATGATCATGCCGCCGATTCCGCCGGCGGTGAGCGCGTGCAGCGCCGCGAAGGGGTCGATGCCGATGTCGACGCCGAGCGGCTTGCTGAGCGCTACCGCTCCGGTCAGGGCGAAGCCCAGGGGCACAAACCACCACGCCGCGTGCATCACCCAGACGATGGGCCAGCGCAGCGTGGCGCCGAGCCCCCATCGCCGCGCGCGCCAAGCCAGCACCGCGGCCGCGACCAGCTCGGCGATGCCGGTAGGAACGCTCAACGGGGCGACAAGCTCCAGACCAGCGGCGATCACCACGATCGGCACCGCGGCGCGGTCGGCGAGGTCATCACGCTGGACACGGTCGCCATCCCCACCGGCTGCGATGATGGCGTTGCGGGTGAACCCGGGGATGATTCGCCCGCCAATCAGGGCGATCAGCGCGACGACCATCATCGTCGTGGCGCGCAGGCTCTCGCTCTCGTAGCCCAGGTGCCACGCGACGTTGAGCCCGGTCAAGGCCGCGATCATCCCAGCGATCTGGTAGTTGCGACGGTTGCTCGCGCGCAGCAACCGGTGGAACACGGCGACGCCCATGATCGGCAGAAACAGTAGATCGATCCACGTCGCCACCTCCACCCACATGGCCACCCGACCGGCGAGCCACACCGCAAAAAGCGCCGCTGCCGGCGCGCCGGCGAACAGCTTGGAGTTGGTCCACTTCGGCACAGCGGCGGTCAGAAAGCCGCCGATCGCCGCCGCCGCGAAGCCAAACAACAGCTCGTGGCCATGCCACGCCGCGCGCAGCGGCAGCTTGCCCTGGTAGGCGAGCAGCCAAGCCACCAGCGACAACGCCGCGTACACGCTGGCGCCGAGGAAGAACAGCCGATGGCCTGATCGCAGGATCGGCAGCCCGGACGGGGGGCGCATGCGGGCTTCGAGGGTGGTTGTCATGGGTCGTTCCAGGGCACGTAGGTTGGCTACAGGAGAGGTCGCGGCGAAGACCGCGGCGAAGACGGCAGCGACGCATGCACCTTCACCGGTCGGGCGGGCCTAGTCCAGGCGGGGATTGACCCCGCGCAAGGTCCGATGAGGTACACGTGTCGCCGAACGCAAACTATGCTACGGCGACGACGGAACTACTTGGAGGCGTGTAGGCGTGCAGCAGAGCCGAACCGACCAGCTCATCGCAGCGAGCCTCGTCGCGACCGTCGTCCTCGGCGCCGTGCTGCGGGCCTGGCTCGGCGGCAGCGGCTGGCTGCCGATCGACTTTCGTCACCTGCGCCACGCGCACACCCATATGGGCTGGTACGGCGCGATCTTTCCGTTGGCGTTTGCGGTCTGGCGTGGGCGCGGCTGGTGGACGCCGGGCTCGCGCGTGATGGCGGGCTACTGGGTCGCCGTCGCGCTCTCGACCGCTGGGTTCTTGCGGGCTGGCTACGGCGTTGAGGCCATCATCGGCTCGACGGTGGTGCTGGGCGTGTGGCTGCTCGTGGTGTTTCACAACCGCGCGCAGCTGCACTGGCGGCGCGAAGATTGGCTGGCGGCGGTCCCGGTGTTGGTCGTGTTGGCGGCGGCGAGCATCCCGCCCTTGGCGATGACCCTGCGCCCAGATCCGGCCCTGTCAGCGCGCTGGGTGCGGACGTTTCTGACGCTGCTGCTCTTTGGCGCTGGCGTGCCGGCCGCCCTCGATCGTGCCCGTTTTCGGGCGCCGCCCGGGGCGCTGTGGGGCTTCGCCGTGGTCTGCTGTGCGTTATGGGTAGGCGTGCTGCAACACCCTTGGTTGCTGCCCGGCACGCTGCTCCTGGGCGGCCTGCTGGCCGGATCGGCGGCGGTCTCAAGGGCCGCTCGCTGGGATCTGCGTTTGGGCGTCGGGCTCATGGGCGGGGGGCTGCTGGCGGTGGCCGCTGGTGTCCTGCCCTTTGACCCAAGCGTGGCGGTGGCCGGGGTGCATCTCGCGGTGTTGGGCCCGGTTTTGCACGGTCTTCACGGCGACCCGGCGCGCACCACACCGACGTCGGTCGGCCTGCTCGGGCTGGTGTTAGTCATGTGCGGCGCGATCGTCGCGACGACCGCGTGGCCGACCGCGCCGGGGGCTGTCATCGCGGCCTGGAGTGGCGGGATCCTTGCGTTTGGCACGGCCGTGTGGGCGGTTGTACCAGGCGAGCGCGCTGCGGCTGATCGGGAAGTCTCAGCCAGCTAGGCGGTCTCAGCCAGCTAGGCGGTCTGGGTCAGCTAGGCGGTCTGGGTCAGCTAGGCGGTCTGGGTCAGCTACGGCTCCAGCTAAACGGGTTCGTCCAGCTCGTCGAGCAACAGATCTAGATCCTGAATCACGACGCGACGTCCGTGGAACATCGCGACGCCGTCTTTCTGCAACGCGCTGGTCGTGCGGGCGATGGTCTCGGGCCGGGTGCCGAGCAGGTCGGCGAGGTCTTGTCGGCTGATCGGCAGCGTCAACGTCAGCACGCCCTCATCGTCGACGACGCCGTGGCGGTCGCGGAGCTCAAGCAGCGCGTGGGCGAGGCGGGCGCGCATGGACCGGCGCGTCGCCATCAGAAAACGCTCCTCAGCCGCGCCGAGATCTGCCGCCATTCGCTGCAGCATCCCGCGCATCACGCCCGGGTTGCTCGATAACATCTGCTGCACCAAGTCACCCTCAAGATAACACACCCGCGACGCCTCAAGCGTCTCAGCCTGGGCCTGATAGCGCCCGCCGTTGAAGAAGCAGCGGTAGCCGATTGCGTCGCCAGGGAGCACCAAACGCAGCAACACGCTGCGGCCGCTCTCGTCGAACTTGCGCACCGCGACGGTGCCCGACTGCACCACGTACAGCCCATGACAGGTGGTGCCCTGGTGGTAGAGCACATGACCAGGCTCAACCCGCTGCACAATTTTGTTGCGGTCGAGGTGATCGAGCGCCGCGCCTTCCACAGCGCCCCATACGGAACCACATCGCGCCGCGCAGGTGTCGCAGTGCAATCCATCTCTGCGCCGGTGGCTTGCCGGGCCAAGAGCCTGTCGCGCGTCCATCAGGTGCCTCCGGGAGCCAGCCTCCGTGTCTTCGGTCTCGACACGGATGCGCCTTGACCTCGATCAACTTTGCTCCCCTCGTTCCGTCTAATCAATGCCTAGGTATTCGCCGGGGGGGGCCTCTCCGATTCTCGGTGCTTGGTCTTCGCGCGTGGCGTCGTTGAGTGGCGTCGTTGAGTGGCGTCGTTGAGTGACGTCGTTGAGTGACGTCGTCGCGTGGCAAACAGTGGAGGTCCTTCTATGTCTGATCCAGCCCAAACTCGTAGATTCTCAACCATCTCGCCAGTGTTGAACCTGCTTGGCGCGGCCCTGATTGGCGCGACGTTGGCACCGTCGACGGTCTACGCCGTCCCGCCACCGGCGGCCGTCACCAAGGCTGACGCCGACGCCTTTAAGGTCGACGTGCACGGCGCCTACAGCGTCTGGGGTCTCAATCAGCACGGCTTCTTTCTCGGCAAGGACGTCGCGCTCAACGACGCCGACTACGTCGTACAAAACCTCCGCCTCAAGGCCAAGATAGGCACCAAGGTCCTCGGTGCGGTGTTGCGTCTCGACGCGGCCCAGGGCTGGTGGGGCGTGGACAACAGCCCGAACACCAGCACGGTCGTGAGCACCGACGCGACGACTGGTGCGGTGTCGGCCGGCGCCGGCTACAACCAGAACTTGCTGTTCGGCAACAAGGACACCAACTACGGCGTCCACGTCGACCGCGCCTTTCTGTACTTCGACGCGCCGTGGGATCTACCGCTGCAGGTGCGTGTCGGTCGTCAGCTCTACGCCGCGGGTAACAAGCTGGTGATCGATCAGGCCTACGAGGGCGTGCAGTTCACGCTCAAACCGATGCCCACGGTGGCGATCGATGGCTGGTGGGCCAAGGTCGCCGAGGGCAAGAACAGCATCAAGAACCCCGTCGGCGCGCTGATGAACGACGAAGATGGTTTTGGTGACGCGGACTTGTTTGGCGCGCAGGTGCACTTCACCCAGGGCGCCCACAAGGTCACGCTGTTTGGCCTGCTTTACCGCGACAATATCAAGGGTTTCACGCATCTGCCAAACGGCTTGGGGTACTTCCACAGCCGCTTTCAGAGCGAGATGAGCAGCGCCATCGTCGGTGGTCTGCACGCCACCGGAAAGCTCAACGTCGCGGGCGGGCTGCTCTACAACGTCGAGTTCGACTACCTGACGGGTCAGGATGACAACGACAACAAGGACCACAAAGGCAACCTCGTCGACATCAATGACGGCACACTCGCCGGCTTCAACGTCTACGCCAAGATCACGCAGAAGCTGAACGTCGGCGTGCCGATCGACATCTCGCTCGTGGGCGGCATGGGCTCGGGTGACGATGATCCGACCAGCGGCAAGGGCAACATCAACCGTATCCAGACCATGGGATTTTTCCCGCTGACCAACGTCTGGGAAGATTCGGTGATGCCTGACGTGGAAGGCATCAGCCCCCAGGGCCTCGGCTCGCCGGCGTCGCGGGGCTATCGTGAGCTGGAGAACACCACCGTGGCGCAGCTGGCGATCGGCGCGAATGTGCACAAGAGCCTGCGTCTGGAGACGAGTTTTACTTACCTGCAGGCGACCCAGCCCATCTTCGCTTGGAACGGCGCGGGGCCCGATTTGAAGACGTCGTCCTCGGACATCGGCCAGGAGATCGATTTCAACTTCAAGTGGACGATCCGCAAAAACCTCAAGCTGGTCGGCCTCTACGGCGTGTTCCTGCCCGGCGATGGCGCGGCGTATCTCATCAACGGCACCGCTGATCACACCGCCATGGCGTGGGAAGCGAAACACGTGCTGCTCTACAACTTCTAGCGGCACGGTTCAGATCTCCATCTGCTGCTCGCCGCCAGCGACCTCTGACCTTGCGACCCTGCGACATCCTCGCCACCCTGGCGGCCTCCCGGGGGTGTCATGCTTGGTTTGAAGTCGCACGTTGTTGTTGTAGCCCTGATTGGCAGCCTCTTTGGCGGATGCGGCGCCGACGCGGGGCCGGCTGACACGGCGACAGCGGCCGCGGCGACCACCGATGCGGCCGCCGACGCCGGCGCCGCAGACACGGAAGGCGCTGACACGGAAGCCACCGATCCCGCCGTCGCCCCCGTGGCGCTGCAGGTCCTTGACCTCGCCGCGGAGGTCGATCCCATGATCGGCACGGGTGGCAGCGGCAACGTCATCCCGGGCGCTCTGGTGCCCCACGGCATGGTCCGCGCTAGCCCCGACACCGTCCGGCGCGATCGGCGCGTACCACCACGGCAGCGCCGCCCTGCGCGGCTTCTCGCACACGCACCTCGAGGGACCGGGCGGCTCCAATAACGGCTACAGCCAGGTGTTGGTGATGCCCTACAGCGGCACGATCACCACCGCCCTACCCGGCCACGCAGAGCCCTTCTCACACAGCGACGAGACCGCAAAACCGGGCTGCTACGCTGTCACGCTGGGCGACTCCAAGATCAAAGTGGAGCTCACCGCCACCGCCCACGCCGCGGTGCATCGCTAGGCCTTGGTCATCGTTTCGTCCACCACGAAAAAATCAGCGACCGAACAGCAGCA
>CALENB010000233.1 GCA_937910235.1 uncultured Myxococcales bacterium
TCGCCGCTAGCGAAATCGCTTCGCTGACCGACGGAAACTAGGCTTTTTTCTGTCGCCGTCAAGCGCTGGTTCGAACGTCGTCACACAACGCACGAGACCGTGAGTTCCCCCCGGAATAATGATGTTTTTCGGCTGACGGCGACGACCGCCCACACGTCCTCAAGGGTGCGACGACCCTGGAAACTCGGCATGGAAGCCGCCCCGTGCGCGCCGGCCGTCGGTTTGGCGCGGATGCTGTGCGGTCCCGGCGTACCCGTCGACCCGAAGCGTTGACACCCCACAGACCCCATGCCACGTTTCCGGCGACTCAGCAGCGCCCAGCCCGGACGCTTCCCGCCTGTGGAGACCGGTCCCCGCGTGTTGTTCAATTCGATCCAGTTCCCGCTATTCCTGGCGATCGTGTTCGTCCTGTACTGGTCGGCGCGTCGTGCGCCGCTTCAGGCGCAGAACACCATTGTTTTGGCGGCGAGCTACGTCTTCTACGGGTGGTGGGATTGGCGCTTTCTAGGCCTCATCGCCGGCAGCTCGCTCCTGGATTTCTTCCTCGGCCTGCAGGTGCACAAGCAGCGAGCCCCGACCAAGCGCAAAGCCCTGCTGGCCATGAGCCTGCTCGTCAACCTGGGTGGCCTCGCCATCTTCAAGTATCTCGGCTTCTTCGTCGCGTCGACGGCAGAGCTCCTGACGTCGCTCGGGCTGCAACCGAACTTGCCCACGCTGCACATCATCTTACCGGTCGGCATCAGCTTCTATACCTTTCAGACCCTCAGCTACACGATCGACATCTATCGGCGCAAGATCGAACCAACCCGCGATATCGTTGGTTTCCTGGCCTTCGTGAGCTTCTTTCCACAGCTGGTCGCCGGCCCCATCGAGCGGGCGGCGGCGCTGTTGCCGCAGTTCTTGGTGCGTCGGCAGTTCGACGTCACAAAGGCGAAGGACGGGCTGCGTCAGATCCTCTGGGGGCTGTTCAAGAAGGTGGTCATCGCCGACAACCTGTCCGGCCAAGTGCGCGCGATTTTTGATGGCTACGCTTCGCTTGATGGCGTCGCGCTCACCATCGGCGCGCTCTTCTTCGCGCTGCAGATCTACTGCGACTTCTCTGGCTACTCCGACATCGCCATCGGCACGGCCCGCCTCTTTGGCTTCAACCTGACCCGAAACTTCGCGTTCCCCTACTTCTCACGCGACATCGGCGAGTTCTGGCGGCGCTGGCACATCTCGCTCAGCAGCTGGTTCCGCGACTACGTCTACATCCCGCTCGGCGGCAGCCGGCTGTCGACGGCCTCACGCATTCGCAACATCGTCATCACCTTCACCGTGAGCGGCTTCTGGCACGGCGCAAACTGGACGTTCATCGTCTGGGGGCTGCTCAACGGCCTCTATTACATCCCGCTGATGCTGGCGAACAAACGTCCGCCAGACACGGTCGTGGCTGTCGGTCGCTTGCTGCCGAGTCTCAACGAGCTCATCGCCATGATGATCACGTTCGCGTTGACGCTGATCGCGTGGGTGTTCTTCCGCGCTGAGAGCCTAACCCACGCGATACAGTACCTGTGGCGAGGCGTCTCCCACCCGTGGCTCGGGCTCGATCTGAGCGGCTACGGCCCAGGGCTCATCGCCTGCGCCATCCTCCTAGCCCTCGAGTGGTTCCAGCGTGACAAGCAACACGCGCTCGAGCTCTCGCAAGTGTCGGTGCTGCCACGCTGGTTCACCTACATCTCCGTGGCACTCGCCATCTTCGTCTTCGGCCATCTCGGCGCGACAGAGTTCATCTACTTTCAGTTCTAGCCCCGCGAGCGCGAAGACGCGCCATCCGGACGCCATGACCCTACCCTCGACCGATAACCAGCCCGCTGCACCTGCGCATGGCGTCGCCGCTGCGGACACCACGTCGCGCACGTTGATGCGCTTTTCGGCCAGGATCCTGGGGTTCGCGGTCGTTTTCGTGATCGCGGGGGAGCTCTTCTTCCGCTTCGCTATCCCGGCCGCCGAGCTCCCCATCAGCCAGTTCAACGCTGAGTACAAGTTCCGGCGCTACGACCCGGCGGGGCCGCGCACCGGGCGCTTCACGTCGGGCCGATACGCGCAGGCGCAGGGCGTGTGGCGGGTCAATGACCAAGGATGGATCAGCCACCGCGACTACCTGTCCGCCAAAGCGCGTGGCAAGCCGGCGGTCGCGTACTTGGGCTCCTCATTTGTCGAGGGCTTCTACAGCGACCTCGACACGCACATCGCCGCGCGCATGGAGCACAGGGCGGGCGGGAAGTACGATGTGTACAACTTCGGCATGTCCGACTCCGTGCCGTCTGAGCACCTCCGCGTCGCGGCCTACGCGGCCAAGGCGTTTGAGCCGCGTGTGCTGTTCTTCTTCTGCTCGTCCTGGCACTTGGCCGCGTCCCTCAGCCCAGCGCCGGGCCGGCAACGGTGGCGGCTGGAGGGCGGGCGCGTGGTCGACCGACCCGTCTCGCCGCTGCGGTCAGGCCGGATCAAGGCCCTGGCCAAGCGCTCAGCCATCATCCGCTACTTGGTGTTGAACGCCCATTGGCGGCCCAAGCTCGCGCCTGCGAACGCTGGCGGCGGCGGCACGGTGCTGAACGCGGCGCAGGCGGGCAAGGGCAAGGCGCGACCCGTCGCCGAGCTGCGGCTCCTCGCGGAGACCATGGTTCGCCGGGCCGTAGCGCAGCATCCGGGTGCGCGGGTGGTCGTCGTGACGGGCGGACCGTATGCCTCAGACCTGCCGCCCCAGGCACCGCTGGTGGATCAGCTGCTCGCACAGGCTTGCCGAACTTACGGCGCGGAGCACGTGGACCTGCTGCCGGCGTTTCACGCGGACTGGCTTCAGCACCACGAACCCTTTCAGTATGCCCATGACTTTCACTGGAACGCGCGGGCGTTCGACGTCATCGCGCAGCGCCTCGTGGCGGTCGTCGCCGCAAAGCCGGTGGTCGCGGCCCCAGTCACGCCGTAGGCCGACGCAGGCTCCACGCGTGCGGAACGCGCTCGACTTGGTCGGCTCCGCGTGCGGTGCCTGAAGTGCGGTGTCTACGGCTTGGCTAGCTCCTGCGCCACGAGTGAGGTGAAGAGCCGCGCCCCCTCGCCGTCAAGGTGGAAGGCGTCGCGGTAGAGGGTGGCCTGCTTGAACTCTGGATGCGAATCCTGATCGAGCGGTTTGAACGTCACGCCTTCTCCCTCAGCGAGCGTGGCCAAGAGCTCCCAGCCTCGCCGCGTCAGCGCGGTTGGCGCGCCTGTGTGAAGTCTGGGACCCGAGAAGAGAAAGACGCGAATATCCGCCGCTCGAGCCGACGCGATGAAGTCCCGGATGGCCTGCACCCGCGCGGCGTTCACAGGCCGAGTCGTCGCATCTTTCGGCGTCTCGACCGCCTTGGCGACCAGCGGCTGACCAGCGTGGGGCGGCAACGCTACCCATTGATCGGACGCGGGCGGTCGTCGCCAGTTACTGAGGATGCTGAGGACTTTGGAGTTGAAGGGATACGTGGCGAAGAGCAGCTTCACGCGAACATACGGATCCCACGCCTCGAGCAGGGCCAACACCTCCGCGTTCTTCGCTGCCAGGGGCGTCACCAGAGCGAGGCGCTCCTTTCCGAGCGCGAACAAGTCGTCGCCGTCAACCTGCAGCAGGAACAGCTTCGCCCGCGTACCGCGCCGCAAGAGCTCGCTTTGCAGTGCGCGCGCGTAGATGACGGAGTAGCCGTCGATACCGGCGTTGAAGACGCGCTTATTCAGCGACTTACTCAGCTCGGGCGACGCGATATGATGACACGCTCGCGACGAACCGAACACGATGACATCCGCGTTCCGGTTGGCGAGGGCTTGGTTCACGACCCCGGCGACGTCGCCATCGAATGTCTGGTTATACAGCGTGCGCAGGGCAAACCCGATGGTCTGATCGAGCGTCAGCAGGACGACCACGAACAGCAGAGTGCGAATAAGAGGGTTGTTGCGCATGACGTTAGAATTGGAAGTAGATGAACTGAGAGCTGTCTTCGACGCCCGCCAATATGACAGCGAGCAGCAGCGCATAGAGCGCGCCCCAACGCACTGCGGTCGGAGCTGCGGCGAACCGATCGACGGCCGCTGGGTAGCGCTCCATCGCCGTCTCGACGAGGAGCAAGGCCGCCACGCCGAGGACCGCATGGGCCATCGTTTGCTGGTTCAGCATGAGCGCACCGTCAAACTCAAAGGCTCGGCGCAAAATGTGGACCGCATCCGGCAGCGTCGCCGCGCGGAAGAACACCCAACTCAGGCAGACGAGGTGGAAGGTGACGACCGACCGCCAGAGGCGTACCCACAGGGTCGGCAGCCCCAATCGCGCGATGATCGCGTCGCGCGTCGGCAAAGTGGCGCGCGACGTCATCAAGAACAGCCCCTGAAGCGCCCCCCAGATGACGAAGTTCCACGACGCCCCGTGCCACAGCCCGCCGAGCAGCATGGTGAGCATGAGGTTGCGGTACGTCAGGAGCGTGCCGTGTCGATTGCCGCCGAGCGAGATGTAGAGGTAGTCACGCAGCCAAGTCGACAGCGAAATATGCCAGCGTCGCCAGAACTCGGTGATGGTTTGGGAGAAGTAGGGCTGCCTGAAGTTCTTCATCAGATCGTAGCCCAACACGCGTGCGCTGCCGATCGCGAGGTCCGAATAGCCCGAGAAATCGCAGTAGATCTGAAACGCGAACGCGTACGTCGCCACCCAGAGCGTCCATGAGCTTTGACCGTCGGGGTTGTTGTAGACGGCGTCGGCGTACACACCGAGGCGGTCGCCAACGACCACCTTTTTGAAGAGGCCCCACAGCATCAGCTGGAGGCCAGAGGTGACACGCGCATAGTCGAAAACCACGGACTGTCTGAGCTGAGGGAGCAGTCGCGAGGCGCGCTCGATGGGGCCCGCGACCAGCTGCGGGAAAAACGCGACATACAGCGCAAACTGGCCGAGGTGTGGCTCTGGCTTCAGCGACCCGCGATAGATGTCGATCGTGTAGGACAGCGTCTGGAACGTGTAGAACGAGATCCCGACCGGCAGGAGCAGCTCGAGCGCCGGAACCGAGTAGGGCACGTGGAGCATCCCCGCCACGGAAGCCATGGTCTCGTGAAAAAAAAACCCCAGTATTTGAAGGTGAACAGGATACCGAGGTTGGTCGCGAGGCTGGCCAGCAAGGCCGATTTTCGACGCAGCGCGGAGTTCGAGTGGCCGATGACGCGGCCAGCGACGAAGTCGACGAGCGTCGAGAGCGCGATGAGGACCGCGTAGCTGGCGTTCCAGCGCATGTAGAACAGGTAGCTGGCGACCAACAGCAGCAGCCAGCGCCAACGGCCGGGCAGCAGGAAAAAGGACCCGGCGACAGTCACGAAAAAGATCGCAAACTCTATGGAATTGAAAACCAAGTCTGGCTCGCTGCGTCGGGGGTCTGCGCAACTTCCGGACCGCCGCGTTCTCGCTGAGAGCAGGCTGATCCAGTGGCGTGCGAGCGACGCTAGCACGTCGCCAAACGGCCGACTAGACCACGAGCGCGCGCCGGGCGGACGTGGTTCAAGGGCGCCGCGTGGCGCGCTAGTCGCCCAACTTCGCTGGCACTCCGGCCGGCAGCCAGTCGAACACGCTCGGCAGCGGCCAGCACGGTTCACACCCCACGACACTAGGTGTGTTGTTACTCACCCTCGTCGTCGGGCCTGGTTCGAGGCTGTCGCTGAACTCTCCGACCACCGTGTTGTCTTTCACCAGGATGCCGCCGACCTCATTCGGCGTGACAACCGCTCTGTCCGCCGCCCGGATGTTGTTGCCCATCACCGTCGTCTCGTTCGCAGCGCCGGTACCGTCGTGACCGTAGACCTGAACCCCATGGGCCGGCGAGGCGATACAGGTGTCTAGCAGCGTCGACTGTCGCCCGAGCACCACCGCCGCGCGGCCACTCTTCGCGGTCAACTGCGGCACCACGGTGTTGCCGCTGAACACGGACCCAGGCGTCTTGCTGCCACTGTGCGTCGGCAGATTGATGTGATTCTTGTCTCCGCTGATCATCCCCACCCAGCGCTGGTCCAAGACCTGATTATTCGTCAAGTAGAGCTTATCATTATTCCCCGTAATCTTCCGCACCCACGCGCCTCTCTCGCCTCCAAGCAAGGCGTTGGCATCCACCTGGGTGTCCACTGCGAACTCCAGTCGCAGCAGCGGGAAGCCGAAGTTGTCGTGGATCTTCTCGCCGGCCCAGACCGCCGCCTGCTCCCCGGCCGTCGGCTGCTGCTGCTGCTGCTGCCACTGGGTC
>CALENB010000234.1 GCA_937910235.1 uncultured Myxococcales bacterium
TGTTCGCGAGACTGCCTGGTCTACCGTCATGGACGAAACGATGATCGAGGCCGCGTGCGCACCGCCAAGCGGCGCCAATCCCTTGCGTTCATCGGCGATAAGCGCAGCGGCGATGGCGTCGTTGGTCAGGCCGTGTGCGCGTGGTTGTGGCGCCTAGTGCGGCTTGATCAGCTCCAGCGCGGCGTTGACCCGCGCTGCCTGGAAGTAGCGCCCAGGGAGCCCGTGATCGAGCTCGACGGCGATCATGCGGCTCGCACGCACGATCTTGTCGAGGTCGACGCCAGTCTGCATGCCCGAGCCGTGCAAGGCGTAGACGAGGTCCTCTGTGGCGAGGTTGCCGCTGGCGCCAGGTGCGTAGGGGCAGCCGCCCAGCCCACCGGCGCAGCTATCGAAGACGCGCAGCCCGCGGCTGATCGCGGTCATCACGTTGGCGAGCGCGACGCCGCGGGTGTCGTGAAAGTGCATCGCGAGGCGATCAAAGGGCAGCCGACCTTCGGCTGCGTCCAGCCAACGCAGCACCGCGCCGGGGGTCGCCACACCGATGGTGTCGCCGATGCTGATCTCGCGGCAGCCCATGGCGAGCAGCGCCTCGGCGACCCGAATACCCTGCTCCGGGGACACTTCGCCCTCGTAGGGGCAGCCAAAGGCAGTGGAGACGTAGCCGCGCACGGTCAGGCCGGCGGCGAGGGCGGCTGGCAGCACCGGGGCGAAACGCTCGAGGCTTTCGGCCACGGTCATGCGGATGTTCTTGCCGACGAAGCTGTCCGTCGAGCCCGTAAATACGGCGATCTCGTCGAGTTCACAGGCCAGCGCCCGCTCCAGACCGTGCATGTTCGGCACCAGCGCGGAGTAGCGCACGCCGGGCAGGCGCGAGATGCCGTTGAAGACGTCCTCCGCGTCCCGAAGCTGCGGCACGGCTTGCGGATGGACGAAGCTGGAGACCTCGATGTCACGGAGGCCGGACTCAGCCAGCGCGGCGACGAAGTTGATCTTGGTGGCCGTGCTGACAAAGACGCGCTCGTTCTGAAGGCCGTCGCGCGGACCAACCTCGACGATGCGCACGGCGTCCTCACCGATCGTGGCGCCCAGCCCAGCGCGGCTGTCGGCCCTTGTTGTGCGGCTCATGAGGCCTCCACGACGGCCAGCGTCACCAGCTCGACCCCACCATCCACTAGCTCACCGGCGGCGCAGGCGACACGCGCGACTACCCCGTCGCGCGGGGCGAGGAGGGGCTGCTCCATCTTCATCGCCTCGACCACGACGAGCACGTCGCCCTTGCTGACCACATCGCCGACGACGACGCTCACGACGACGACTTTGCCGGTCATGGGCGACATGACGCTGTTGCCCGTCTCCAAGGCAGCGCCACGGCGTTGCTCGAACCGACGCCAGCGGGTAGTCGCGCCGGCGGAGGTGACCCAGACGTCGTCTCCGCTGCACGACACCTGCGCCGGCCGAGTGATACCGCCCTGTTCAATGAGCAGCGAGCCGTCGCGACAACGCCGCACGCGCGCCGTCACCTGTCGGTCGCCGTCCTCCGTTGTCGCGAGCCAGCCCGCTTCGCCGAGTGCTGAGACGCTGTACACCACACCGCTGTGGTCGCTGAACTGCCGCTTCATGCCGGTCCCCTGTTGTGCTCGAAGCCGCGCCCTGAGAGCGCCGACCACGGGTCGAACGCCCCGAGCCCCCCCGCTGATTCCCCGGCACCATCGGCTTGCGCAGACGCGAGGGGACCACCATGCCCAGCGGCGATGAGGCCGACGAGGCTGACGTCATCATCGAGCAGGCCCAGGCCCGGACCTTGGCCGCCGTACCACGCGTTCAGCGAGCCGGTGTCCAGCGCAGCGGCCCGCACCTCCGGGCGATTGAGCACCTCGAGCAGCATGGGCAGGTTGGTGACGACGCCATGGATGACCGTCTCCCGCAGCGCCGCGCACAGCCTGTCGAGCGCCTCGCTGCGGTCCGCCCCCCACGCGATGATCTTGGCGATCATGGGATCGTAGTGCATGCCCACCTCATCGCCCTGCTCGTAGCCCGTATCCACACGCACGAAGGGCGCGTTGGGCCAGACGAGCCGTTCGAACCTGCCGACTTGTGGCAGGTAGCCCGTCGCTGGGTCCTCCGCATAGACACGCACCTCCACCGCGTGGCCGCGCAGCGTCGTTCCGAGCGCAAACGCAGGCATCGTCGACAGCCGCTCGCCGCGGGCGATGCGCAGTTGGGCCATCACCAAGTCAACGCCCGTCACCAGCTCGCTGACTGGATGCTCCACCTGCAAGCGGGTGTTCATCTCCAAGAAGTAGTGCGCGCGACGCACCGGATCGAACAAGAACTCCACGGTACCAGCGCCGACATAGCCGACCTGCGCGGCGAAGGCGCGACCGCTCTCGCAGATCGCCGCACGCTCCACGTCGGTGAGGATCGCGCAGGGCGCCTCTTCCACCACCTTCTGATGCCGACGCTGCAGGCTGCACTCGCGCTCGAACACATGCCGCACGTCGCCGTGGGCATCGGCGATCACCTGCACCTCGACGTGACGAGCCCGCTCGACGTAGCGCTCCAAAAACAAGGCGTCTGAGTTGAACGCCGCCTGGGCGACGCGGCGGGCGGTGGCCACCGCGGCGATGAGGGTGCTCGGCAAATCGACGCGCTGCATCCCCTTGCCGCCGCCGCCATGCTCAGGTTTGACCAGCACGGGGTAACCGACACGCTCCGCCGCAGCGAGCAGCGCGGTCTCGCTCATGTCCGTCAGGCGCTGCGCTGGCGCGACCGGCACGCCGGCGGCCTCCGCCACAAGTTTTGCCGCGGTCTTGCTCTCCATCCCGCCGATAGCCGCCGGCGGTGGCCCGATCCAGACCAGCCCAGCGGCCGCCACCTCGCGCGCGAACGCCATATTCTCGCTCAAAAAGCCGTAGCCGGGGTGCACCGCGTCGGCGCCGGCGAGCTGCGCAGCGGCGAGCAATCGTGGGATGCTCAGGTAGCTTTCGGCCGCCGCAGCCGGGCCAATCGGCACCGCCATGTCGCACTGTCTCACGTGGCGGGCCTCGGCGTCGGCCTCCGAGAACACCGCGACGCTCTCGATGCCTAGCACGCTGCAGGCGCGGGCGATGCGCACCGCGATCTCGCCTCGGTTGGCGATCAGCACCCGCGTGATGGGCCCCGTGGTCGCGGTCTTAGTCAGGGTCGAGATCTCCGCCGCTGACGCCGTTGCGGGGTCTGTCGGTCGCTGTGTCGGGCTGGTCACGCCGCACCTCCGTCGTCTGGGTTCACTGGGATCCACACCGCCGGACGTTTCGTGAGGAACGCGGTCATGCCTTCGCGCGCCTCGGCTGACGCGCGCCGTTCGCTGATCGCTTGCGCCGTGAAACGCAGCACCTCGCCCGGATCGCGGTACTGCACGCCGTCCACCAGCTGCTTACAGGCGTACAGCGCCTCGGGGCCGCCTTTCAGCAGCCGGGAGGCGATGGCCGCGACGGCAGCATCCAGGGCCTGCAACGCCTCATCGTGTGGCACACAGGTGTCTGCGAGCCCGACTTTCTCGGCCTGCAGCGCGTCGACGCGGTCGCCCAGCATAAACAGGGCGCGGGCCTTGGCCGGACCGACGCGGCGCACCACAAAGGGGCTGATCACGCCGGGCACCAATCCGAGACGGACCTCACTGAGGGCGAAGAAGGCGCGGTCGGTCGCCACGACGAAGTCACACGCGCTGGCCAGCCCGACGCCGCCCCCCATCGCGGCGCCGTGCACCCGCGCGATCGTCGGTTTGCGACACTGCGACAGCTTGTGAAAGATGGCCCCCATGCGTTCGGCAGAGGCGAGGTTGGCCGCGGCGCCATCGCCAGCCTGCGACGCCATCCAGGCCAGGTCAGCGCCCGCGCAGAACGAGCGCCCCTCACCCGCCAGCACCAGGATACGCGACGCGGGGTCCGCCTCAATCGTGTCGATGGCCACCTCAAGCGCGGCCAACATGTCGCCGTCAAAGGCGTTGTGTTTGCCTGGGCGGGCCAGCCACAGCGTCGAGATCCCGGCCGAGAACGCTACTTTGATGGTCATTGTCTGCCCTCTGAGACGCAGGTGAAGCCCGCAGCGCCCCCGTGACGATCGAGCCGTGCAGCTGCGCGGCGGCGCAACCTACATCCGAAACACGCCCGGCGCCCAGTCCGGCACGGGCTTGTTATAACAAGCGCTCAACGCCAAGCCGAGCACGTCGCGGGTATCGGTGGGTTCGATGATGCCGTCGTCCCACAGGCGCGCCGTGGCGTAGTACGGGTGCCCCTCCTTCTCGTATTTCTCGCGGATCGGGTCTGCGATGGCCGCGGAATCTGCGTCGCTAAACGCGCCGCCGCGGGCCTCGATCTGGTCGCGCTTGACCTGCGACAGCACGCTCGCGGCCTGCTCGCCGCCCATCACCGAGATGCGGCTGTTGGGCCAGCTGAACAGGAAGCGCGGCTGATACGCGCGACCGCACATGCCGTAGTTGCCGGCGCCGAAGCTGCCACCGATCACGACGGTGATCTTGGGCACGTCCGCCACCGCCACGGCGTGCACCATCTTGGCGCCATCCTTCGCGATACCGCCGTGCTCGGCCTGCCGACCCACCATGAAACCGCTGATATTCTGGAGAAAAAGTAGCGGAATGCGGCGAGTGCACGCGAGCTGGATGAAGTGAGCCGCCTTCTGCGCCGACTCCGAGAACAGCACGCCGTTGTTGGCCAAGATCGCCACGGGCATGCCGTGGAGCCGCGCGAAGCCACACACCAAGGTGGTGCCGTAGCGCGCCTTGAACTCATGCATGCGAGAGCCGTCGACGAGGCGCGCGATGACCTCGCGCACGTCGTAGGGCGTGCGCAGGTCTGGCGGCAAGATGCCGAGCAGCTCGCCGCCGTCGTAGGCTGGCGCCTCGACCGCGCTGAACTCACCCGTCGGTCGCTTGGGTTTGTTGAACGTGCCGACGATCGTGCGGGCGATCTCGAGCGCGTGGTGGTCATCCTCGGCGAGATGGTCCGCGACGCCGGAGATCCGGGTGTGTACGTCGCCGCCGCCGAGCTCCTCCGCGCTGATGACCTCGCCTGTCGCGGCCTTCACCAAGGGCGGACCAGCCAAGTAGATCGTGCCCCGATTGCGGACGATGATGGCCTCGTCACTCATGGCCGGGACGTACGCACCACCCGCCGTGCACATGCCGAGCACCACCGCGACCTGCGGGATCCGCGCCGCCGACATGCGGGCCTGATTGTAGAAGATGCGGCCAAAATGCTCGCGATCGGGGAAGACGTCGGCCTGCAAGGGCAGAAACGCGCCGCCGGAGTCGACGAGATAAACGCACGGCAGGTGGTTCTCGAGCGCCACTTCCTGGGCTCGGAGGTGTTTCTTCACCGTCATCGGCAGGTATGAGCCGCCCTTGACCGTCGCGTCGTTGGCGACGATGAGCACCTCACGCCCTTGAACTCGGCCGATACCGGTGATCACCCCTGCCGAGGGCGCCGCGCCGCCGTACATGCCCTCCGCAGCCATGGGCGACAGCTCGAGAAACGGGGAGCCTGGATCGAGCAGCACCTTGATGCGATCTCGAACCAACAGCGCGCCGCGGCCGACATGTCGCGCCCGCGCCCGCTCTGAGCCGCCAGCGCGATGCTCGGCGAGCTTGCAGCGCAGCGCGTCTCGCAGCTCGGTGTGGTGGCTGAAGTTGGCCTGAAAGGCCGAAGATCTGGGGTCGACGTGGCTGTCGATGACGTCCATGGGGCCTCTCAGGCGGGCGGTTTATGCGGGCGCAGTGTGCCACGGGAACGAAGCTGGCGGAAGGCGGCGGCGCGGGTGTGACGCCGGCGCTAAGGCGGGGGTAGACTGCCGCCGTCTCGCGCACAGCAAGCCACCCAAGCAGGAGCCTCCCATGCAGTTGAACCACACTATCGCCTTCGTCACCGGCGGGGCGTCAGGCCTCGGCAACGCCACCGCGGCCCGTCTCGCCCGGTACGGCGCCAAAGTGATCCTCGTCGACCTCGCCGACCACGGCGAGCAGGCGGCGCTCGACATCGGCGTCAACGCCGTATTTGCGCGCTGTGACGTCACTTCGGAAGATCAGATCAACGCCGCGCTCGATCTGGCAGAGGCGCGTTTTGGCCGGGTCAACGCCGTCGTCAACTGCGCCGGTGTCGCGATCGCGCGCAGGACGTTATCCAAGCGCGGCGCGCACGATCTCGCGTCATTTCAGAAGGTGCTCGCCGTCAACGTCGCGGGCACCTTCAACGTCATCCGACTCGCGGCCGCACGCATGGCCATCAACGAGCCCAACGAAGGCAAGGAGCGTGGCGTCATCGTCAACACGGCCAGCGTCGCAGCGTACGATGGTCAAGTCGGCCAAGCTGCGTATGCCGCATCGAAGGGCGCGATCGTGTCGATGACGCTACCCATCGCGCGCGACCTCGCGGGGCTCGGCATCCGCGTCTGCACCATCGCCCCGGGCGTCTTCGCCACACCGATGCTGGCGGGTCTTCCGGAGCAGGCGCGCCAGACCTTGGAGGCGATGGTGCCCTTCCCGTCGCGCCTCGGCGATCCCGACGAATACGGCCACATGGTCCAGCACATCATCGAAAACGCGATGCTCAATGGCGAGACCATCCGCCTCGACGGCGCGCTGCGCATGCCGCCGCGCTGACTGGGCCGACGCGAGGCGCTCGCAGACGACCGCCCTAGCGCAGGGGGCGGCGACTAGCGGTGGCGATCAGATCGAGCCGCCAAGCGCCGTCCTCGTTGCGCAGCACCCACTCACTGGCCTGGGCGGCGTCGCTCAGCGGATCTGGCCTTGACGCGCCGCCGCGTGTGACCTGCAGCAGCAGCCCGTCCTGGAACGCCCGCATCCCCAACACCTTCGTCGGTGCGGCGCCTGCGCGGGGCGTGAACGGGTTGGCGCCCTCCCCCGTCGCCTGGCCCAGCGCCTCGACCGCGGCGCGGCTGTTGCGCGTCAGCAGCGGCAAGGTGGCCTCGATGCGCCCCGTCGCCACCGCGGCATCAAAACGCTTCGCAAACGTCTCGGGGCCCGGCTGGCAGCCGCCTAAGCCAAGCGTGCCAGCGATGACCAGACAACCCGACAAAAAACGAAACACCCCGGTTGGCAGCGTGAGCGTCCGACCGGGGTGTTGGTTCTTCATGGCCTGTGGCCTCGGTGCGAGAAGGGGGACTTGAACCCCCATGCCCTAATCGGGCGCTAGCCCCTCAAGCTAGTGCGTCTACCAATTTCGCCATCCTCGCGGGGTGTGTGGCTCGGGAGCCTCACAATCGACCGGTCAAGCTGTGGGTAAGCCTCTCCGTCGAGGCGAGCAATGTGCATGCGCACTGTACCGACGTCAAGTCCATCGCTGCGATTTCTACCCGTCGGCGCGTCGAACGGACCGGCAGCGCTTCGAATGGACCGTCAACGCGCCTAGCCCGGATCGTCGGGCCGCCAGCTGACCATCAGCGGTCCCGTCGCGCTGCCCGCGTTGCACATTGAGTCGGGCTGGGCCGTGATCAGGGGTCGCAAGCGATCCATGTGGGCGATAAGTCGGGCGACGATGTCGGCGGGCACGTCGTGCCGCTCAAGCGCCTCTCGCAGCAGCCAGGCGCGACGCGCGAACTGCCCACCCATGATCGCAAATGGCGCATGCGCCTCCTTGATCGGGCGGCCTTCGTACGGCATGCGCGCACCCAAGGCACGGGCCGTGAACTGAAACTCCCGCTTGGACAGCTGCGCCGCGTCCACGCCGCGAAAGTGAAAACCGATCATCGTATCGGCCAGGACGGTCGCGACGAAGTCGTCGATCAACGCCCGCAGGCGCGCTTCGCCGACGCGCTCATAGTCCGTTGGCGCTGCTGGTTCCATGACCGCTCCCTCCTCCTAGCCCGTCAAATCAATCGCGCAGCGCCCCGAACGCACGCGCGCCCGCCACCAGGAGAGGTGACGGGCGCGCGAAGTCAACTGCGGTCATCCCTCAGGACACCGGAGGTGCCAACCGGTCGTCGCTCACGCGTCGCGACGACGCAACAGGAGCGCACCGGCGAGCAGGATCATCACCAGACCGAACGGCAGCGCGCCGTTGCTGGTCGGCGCCGCGGTGCAGCCGCTGCTCTTTGCGGCTTTGGCCGTCGTCGTCGTGGTGGGGCCCGCGTCCGTCACGGTCCCGGCGTCGGTCACCGTGCCGGTGTCGGCGGTGCTGCCAGCGTCGACCGCCGCCGTGCTGACGCACTTGTCGGCCTCACACTTCTCCGAGGCGCCGCAGGTCACGCCGCAGTTGCCACCGCAGCCGTCGTCCGCGCACGTCTTGGTCGCGCCGCACTTGGGCACACACGCCGAGCCGCTGCACTCCGCCTTGTAGTCCGTGCAGCAATCGCCGAACCCTTCGCACTCCGCGTCACACGCGCAATCGCCCTCTTTTGCGGGCTTCTGGCCGCACTTGCCCTTGCAGGATCCAGCGGCCGGCACATCACACAGCGTCTTGAAGTCCGGGCAGCAGGAGTTGTTCTTCTCGCATCCCGCGACACAAGCGCAGACGTCACCGGCGACGGCGGCCTTGCCACACTTGCCACCGCCGCACGTCGGCTTGCAGAAGGGCTCGAAATCGCTGCAGCAGTCCTTGTACTCGGCGCAGGCGAGGTCGCAGTTGCACTTCCAGGTGTCGTCGAATTGCCCGCAGCGGGACTTCGCGCCGTCCTTACCGGGCTTGGTGCACGAGCTCGCGGTCGGGTCCGTGCATGCGGGGTAGCCGCACGTCGAGATCGCGTTCAGCAGCTTTGCGGCCGCGTTCTGCGTGGCTTCGTCGAACTTTAGCTCGGTGCCGCAGGCGTTGTAGCTCTTGCCCTGCTTCACGCAGCCGTTCAACGCGGCGCAGTTCTTGTCGCCCTGGCACGCCTTGGTCTCGGCCGGACACTTCGCGTCCCAGCACGGGTTCGCGCTGAAGGAGCCGGTCGTGCTGGTCACGTCGTCGGGCGGCAGAGCGGTGTCGGAGACGCCAGCGTCGACCTGCGACCCGCCGGAGTCGGCGACCACCGTGTCAGCCACACCGGCGTCGGTGGTGCCCGTCGCGTCCACTGGCAGCGCGCCGCTCGTGTCGGGGTTGCCAGATTCAGCAAGCACAGGGGAGGCGATCAGCGCAGCCGCGACGGCGAGCGCAAAGATGGGGAAAAAGCGCTTCATAGTTGCGGTCTCCGGAGATTGCCCCAAGCCATCATGGGTGCAGTTGGGAAAGCTGAGTGGGCGGGGAGCCCAGGGTTCAGTCTATAGAATGGTCGGTCACTCCTCCAGTGGAGGACACGAAGGCGCGGGACGCTACACGATTGCATCGCTGCAACACAAGCGGATGGCCCTGGCAATTCAGCGGCGTGCAAACTCGGCTAACGCAGTAAAATCGCACCCGTCTTCCAGCTGATCCCCTCAAGCTGCGGGCCCTCCTCACGCGTTCTGATCTGAAACTCCGTCCGCGGCTGGCTCATGGTGAAGCTCTGCGTATAGAGCGGTGAGCTCTGACCATTCGACAGCTGGATGTCCGCCGTGTTCATCGCCTTGAGCTCCAAGCTCGGCCCGACGCAGAAGTTGCCCTGCCACGAGGCACCGTAGCAATTGGTGTATGCGTCGAACGTGTTGTTGCCGCCGCCAGTGTAGCCAACCAGCTGCACACCCTCGACGCGCAGCTCGGTGTACGTCGGCCAAATCAAGCCCGCGTTCGGCTCGGCCACGCAGAAGTGATGGTCCGCCGTCGCGCCGTCGAACTGATCCCACGTCTTCCACTCGCTGCTGCTCAGGGTGCACATGCCGCCCGACACCAGCGACGTCATCGTCATCAGCTTCGCGACCTGCGCCACGTCCAACACCATCCAGCCGCCGCCATAGCTGTCCATGTCGCACTTCACCTCGTATTTTTCGCCTGCCCCGGCGCCGTCTGGGTCGATGAAGTACAGACCGCTCTTGGCGCCCGGCACCTTGCTCTGCACATCCTTGCACGACAGCGCCGGGTTCAGATCGCTGCCCGCCGAGCAGGTCCCCGATAGGCACATGCCAGCCGAGCCGCAGGCCGTGCCGTCCGCCATCGCGTTGTTCTGGCAGCCGGTCGACGCCAAACACAGGTCTTGTGTGCACGGGTTGTCGTCGTTGCAGGTGATGGCCTTGCCGACACACGAGCCGTTGGCGCAGACGTCGCCATTTGTGCACAGCGAGTTGTCGGAGCAGGGCTGGGCGTTTGGCACGGTCTGGCAGCCGACGACGCCGTCGCAGAAGTCGGTGGTGCAGTTGTTGCCATCATCGCAGTTCGTCACGACGCCGACACACGCGCCTCCCGAGCACGCGTCACCGGTGGTGCAGGGGTTCGCGTCGCTGCACGCCGCGTTGTTGTTTGTGGACGAACAGCCCGTCGGTCCGCAGCTGTCATCGGTGCAGACCTTGCCGTCGTCGCAGACAAACTTGAACTTTCCGACGCATTTTCCGGCCTCGCAGGTGTCTTGCAGCGTGCAGGGGTCGCCGTCGTTGCAGAGGCTCGTGTTGGCCGTGTTGACGCAGCCCTTGCCAGTCGCGCAGCTGTCGTTGGTGCAGCCGTTGCCGTCGTCGCAGCTGATCGGGCTACCGGCGCAGCTCCCGGCCAGGCACAGGTCCTTGCCAGTGCAGTCGTCGCCATCGTCACAGGGCGCGCCGACCTGGCAGCACGTCGGGTTCTTGGGCCCAGCGACACACACTCCACCCTGGCAGGCGTCATTGAGGGTGCAGGCGTCGCCGTCTTCACAGGCCGCGGTGCTCGACGCGGTGGTGCAGCCCTTGCCGACCACACACGTCTCCAACGTGCAGACGTTGCCGTCGTCGCATTGCGCGTCCACCGGCACCGACACACAGCCGGCCTTCGGGTCGCAGACGTCGTTGGTGCAAGGGAGCTTGTCGTCGCAGCCAAACGGGATCCCGACGCAGCTCCCCAACGTGCACACGTCGCCGGCGGTGCAAGCGCTGCCATCGTTGCAGCTCGTTCCAGGCAGCTTCGGCACCTGCGCGCACTTGCCCGTCACGGGGACGCACTGCGA
This sequence comes from uncultured Myxococcales bacterium, assembly GCA_937910235.1. Taxonomy (GTDB): domain Bacteria; phylum Myxococcota_A; class UBA9042; order UBA9042; family UBA9042; genus UBA9042. Next base: position 11,035 of record CALENB010000234.1, read on the forward strand.
CGTCACGCAGTCGCCGTCACCGCTCGTATCGCAGGTCACGACGCTGCCCGGCGCCGTCTTGCACTGCCCGCCCTGGCACGTCGGCGTGCCGTTGCACAGATTACCGTCATCGCTGCAGTCGCCGTTGTTCTGGCAGAAGCACGTGTTGATCGGGGCGAAACACGTTCCACCCTGGCAGATCGACACCGGTGTGCAGGGATCACCGTCGTCACAGGTCGTGATGCCGCCCACCGGCGTGTTGACGCAGCCCTTCTTGGCGTCGCAGCTGTCCGACGTGCAGGTGTTCTTGTCGTCGCAGCTGATCGACTGCTTCGCGCACTTGCCGTTGAAGCACTGCTCAGCCGTCGTACACGCATCGCTGTCAGCGCAGGACGCGCCATTTGGCTGATTTTTCGGCTCACAAGCGCCAGTCTTCGCCGCGCAGACCTGACTCACGCAGGGGTCCGTGGATGCGGGACAGGTCACCACCGAGGTCAGGTCCAGCGCGCACTTGCCGTTCGCGCCGCACGCCCACGTGCCGTTGCAGAGGTCGTCGTCGTCGAAGCCGAGGCAGTCGAGGTCCTCCTTGCACTCACACGCGTTTGTCCCCGGCACGCAGGTCCCGTTCGCACACGCGTCACCGATGGTGCAGCTCTCGCCGTCGCTACAGGTGCCGTTCAGCGCCGCCGTCACACAGGCGCCCTTGCCATCGCAGCTGACCGACGTGCACACGTTGCCATCGTCCGCGCAGCCCGACGTCCCAGCGCAGGTGCCCTTCGCGCAGCTGCCGACGCCACCGCACAACACGTCACCGCCACACACCGCACCATCGGCGACGGGCTGACTCACGCAGGCGCCCGTCTTGGGCTCGCAGGTCCGCGTCGTACACATCTCCGGCGCGGCGCAGACCACCACGGTCTTGCTGTCGACCACACACAGGTTCGCCTCGCAGATCAACGTGCCATTGCAGACGTCGCCATCTTCCAGCGCCGCACAGTCCGCCCCCGTCTTGCACTGACACGCGTTAGCGCCACCGACGCAGCTGCCCGACTTGCAGGCGTCCGGCTTGGTGCAGACGTTGCCGTCATCACATGGCCCACCGTCTTGCGGCGAGAACCCGCAGCCCGCCTTGCTGTCACATACATCGAGCGTGCAGACGTTGTTGTCGTCACAGGGCAACACCTTGCCGACGCAGCTGCCGTCCGCGCAGCTGTCACCGCCGGTGCACACGCTGCCGTCGTCGCACGAGGTCCCGTTCGGCGCCACTTCCAGCGCGCACACCCCGGTTTTCTGGGCGCACAAGTTGGATCGGCACGGCGTATCTTGGCTCGGGTCGCAGACCACGACCGACCCAGGCTTCACCACGCACTGATTGCTGACGCAGGCCAGCACACCGTTGCAGGCGTCGCCGTCCTCATCCCCCGCGCAGTCGCCGTCGGTCTTGCACTGGCAGGTGTTGAACCCGCCCAAACACGTCCCCGAAGGCCCACACAGGTCTGGGTTGGTGCAGCTGTTGCCGTCATCGCAGGTCGCCCCGATGGTGGCCTCGTGCAGGCAGCCCTTGATCTTGTCGCACAGGTCCGCGGTGCAGGCCTCGCCGTCGTCGCAGTCGATCTTGGTGCTGCCGACGCACTGCCCACTCAAACAGGCGCTCGCCGTGGTGCACGCGTCGCCGTCGTCACAAGCGTTGCCGTTGACGACCACGATGGTCACGCACACGCCAGTCGTCGCTTGGCACTGCGCGTTTGTGCAGCTGTTGCCGTCATCGGAGCAGACAATCGCCGGGGTCGGCTGGCAGGTGCCGGCCTGACAGCTCAGCGTCCCATTACACAGATCACCATCATCTTGCTTGGTACACTCCGCGTCCGACGTGCAGCCGCCGCACGTGTCCTTGCCCGATGTGCACGATCCGCCGACGCACACATCACCGCTCGTGCACGGGTTTCCGTCCTCACATTGGGCCGTATTTGCGGTGTTTTTGCAGCCGGAGAGCGGATCGCAGGTGTCATCGCTGCACGGGTTGTCGTCATCACAGGTCACGGCCGCGCCAGCGCAGATGCCGCCGGAGCACTGGTCTTTCGCGGTGCACACGCTGCCGTCGTCGCAGCTGGTACCCGCTGGGAACAGGGTCATCTTGCAGACCCCATCGCCGACGTCACACAGGTTCGCGGTGCAGTTGGTGTCCTTGCTGGCGTCGCACACCACCAGGCTCTTCGGGTCGAGCTGGCAGGTGTTGGCCACGCAGACGAGCACGCCGTTGCAGGCGTTGCCGTCGTCTTTCGCCGCACAGTCGTCGTTGGTTTGGCACTCGCACTTGCCGGTGCCAGGGGTGCAGGCGCCGTTGGCGCAGACGTCACCGAGGGTGCAGGGGTCGCCGTCGTCGCAGGCCTGGGTGCTGTCGTTGTGGTAGCAGCCGCTCGCCGGGTTGCAGCCGTCGTCCGTGCAGGCGTTGGTGTCGTCACAGCTCACCGTCGCGCCGCCTGCGCAGACGCCGGCGCCACACGCCGTGCTGCTTGTGCAGGCGTCGCCATCGTCACAGACCGTCCCGGTCGGGGTCAGCACCGCGAGGCAGGCACCGGTCGTCGGCACACACGCCGTCTTTTTGCAGGGTCCATCGCCGCTCACATCGCACGTAACCGCCGAGCCGACTTTGACCTGGCACGTGCCTGCGACGCAGGCGGGCACACCGTTGCAGGCGTCGCCGTCGTCAACACAATCGGCGTCCTTACTGCACAAGCAGACGTTGTTTCCGCCGCTACAGCTGCCGTCAGCGCCGCACACGTCGCCGCTGGTGCAGGCGTCGCCGTCATCGCAGCTCGAGCCAACCTGGGCCACGTGCGCGCAGGTGCTGTCGGCGGCGCAGCTGTCGACCGTGCAGCCGTTGCCATCGTCGCAGGCGGGTTTGCCAGACGGGACACACGTCGCGCTCTGGCAGGTGCCGGTCACGCCGCAGCCACCGCCGATGACACACGTCGCGCCGTCGGCCTTCGTCGTCGTCGCACATTTGCCGGTCGTCGGCACACACGTCGCCTCTGCGCACGGCCCCAGATCGCTCGTATCACAGACCACGGCCGGACCATCTGGCACACAGGCGCCCTGTTTGCAGCGCAGCACGCCGGTGCACAGGTCACCGTCGTCAAAGGCGACGCAGCCGGCGTCATTGACGCACTGGCACGTATTTTTTCCAGGTTTGCAGGCCCCCGCATCACACACGTCGCCCTTCGTGCAGGCCAGCCCGTCGTCGCACGGGATCCCGAGCGAGGCCGGCGCCGGCGCGTTCACGCAGCCCTGCCCGGCCTTGCAGCTGTCGATGGTGCAGCTGTCGCCGTCGTTGCAGCTCACGGCCGCGCCGCCGCCGCATGCGCCGCCGACGAGGCAACGCTCTCCCTTGGTGCAGGGCTCACCGTCGTCACATGACGCGTCGAGCGCGGACGCCTTCTCCACGCACAGCCCGGTGTTGGGCTGGCAGGCGATCGAGACACAGGGGCTGATCGCTTTCGGGCAGGTCACGACCGTCGTCGGGTCAACCACGCAGCTGTTTTTCTCGCAGATCAGCAGGCCGTTACAGAGGTTGCTGTCCTCAAGCGCGCCGCAGTCCGCGTTGCTCTTGCACTCACACGATCCCGCCTCTCCGACGCATTTTCCGGCGCTGCAGGTGTCCTTTGTCGTGCAGCTGTCGCCGTCGTCGCACGTCGGCGCGCCCGGCACGGGGGGGTGCGCGCAACCTTGGGCGGCTTCGCAGAGATCCTGCGTACAGACGTCACCATCATCGCAGTCCTGGACCTTCAGCGGCGTACAGAGCCCCGCCGTACAGCGGTCGCCGGTGCTGCAGGCGTCGCCGTCGTCGCAGGTCGCGCCCTCGACGAGCGCCTTGTGGATGCAGCCCTGGCCGGAAGGCGCGCAGAAGTCTGTCGTGCATGGATCGCCGTCATCGCAGCCGGTCGGTTTGCCGGCGCAAGCGAGGTCCGCGCACGTGTCGTCCGTGGTGCACGACAAGCCGTCGTCGCACGGCTGGCCATCGCTGCCGGGTCCGTGGATGCAGCCCACGGAGGGGATGCAGGCGTCGTTGGTGCACGGCAGCCCGTCGTCACATGGCAGCGCGGCGCCAGCGACACAGGCGCCGTCACCGCCGCACGTGTCGCCCCAGGTGCAGGCGGTGCCATCGTCGCAGACGCTCCCGAGCGGCGCCGCCGCGAGCGTACAACCCAGCGCCGTGCAGAGGTTCATGACACAGGGCTGGCCGGCCGGCGTGCATGGCACCACCACGTTCGGATCGATCTCACAGCGCCCCGCCCGGCAGGTGAGCTGGCCGAGGCACGCAGGCACGTCAGCGCGGCCCGCGCAGTCGGCGTCTTGGCTGCAATCGCAGGTCGACGCGCCGGCGCAGACGCCCTTGGTGCACTGATCGCCGCTGGTGCACGCGTTGCCGTCGTCGCAGCCCTGGCCATCCTTCGTCGGCACGCAGCCGGCCGTCGGATCGCAGGTCTCGGTCGGGCACGTGTCATCATTGACGGCGCACGGCAGCTGCGACGAGGCGGTGCAAGCCCCCTGAACACAGCGCTCGTTGAGGGTGCACAGGCTGCCGTCATCACAGGGCGTCGTATCCGCGAACGGCGCGTGGCTGCAGCCGCCGATCGCCGCGTCGCAGTCGTCTTTCGTGCACGGGTTACCATCGTCACAGCTGAGCGCGGTCGCGGTGTCGACAAGGCACGCGCCCTCCGAGCAGATCATCGCGCCGAGGCAAGGGCTCGAATGGCTGGCGCAGTCGGCGTCCGCCTTACAAGCGCAGAGGTTGTCGAGGGCGATGCACGCCCCGCCGAGGCAGTGATCCCCGACTGTGCAAGGGTTGCCGTCGGTGCACGGCGCCAGCGTCTTCGCGGTGTTCACGCAGCCCGTGGCCGCGTCGCACGTGTCGGAGGTGCATGGATTGTCGTCGTCGCACGCGGCGAGCTTGAGCGGCACACAGACGCCGGAGAGGCACGCGGCCTCGGCCGCGCAGGGGCCACCGCCTTCACACGCGACGAAATCCGGCAGCGTCCCGGTCTCGCAGCGGTGAGTCGTGGTGTTGCACACGGCACGTGCGCAAGGCGAGACGATCAGCGCGCCGCAATCTCCGTCCGCGAGGCAGGTTGGATCGGGTTTCAGCGGGGTCGCGATCTTGCCAGTCGGCACCGGCCCGACCGTCACGATCGGGATCACGCCCGTCCTGACTTCACTGCCCTGGCAGCCGGCCACGCCGATGGCGATCACCAAGCCGAGCGCGACCGCCGGGGCCAGGCGCAGCCTACGACCGACCGAAAACGAGCTGCGCACGGTCATGACGTCTCTCCAAAGCCCGAAACATTCGCCACTTCGGCGCACGTCGACTCACCGTACAGGCTACGATTCCGTGGACAACGCGACAAGGAACGGCTGCGAAACTTCACAAGTCCCACCGCTTGGGCGCGTCACTGCACGAATCTTCGCAGCGCGCTCAGCGTCGCGCTGGGCTGCTCGAGCAGCGGCAAGGCGCCCGCCTCGGGAATCGTGACCAGCTGAATCCGGTGCTGCTTCGGCAAGGCGGTCAGCTGCCCGGGCACCGTGTCCGCCCACGGCGCCTTCGCCCCGAGCAGGAGCAGGACGGGCTGCTGCACGTCGGCCAGACGCACGCCAGCGACGACCCCGCGCACGCGGTGCTGCACGCCGGCCTCCAGGGCATCATCCGCGAGCACGCCGCGACGCCGAATCCACAGACCGAGCTGCTTCACGCCGAGCAGCCCTTGCAGGACGCCGCGCAGCGCGATGCTCAGGCGCGCCACTTGCGGCACGCGCCACTGCGACTCTTGCGCCCACGCCCAGTCCGCCATGCCGAGGCTGCCCATGGCCTTGCGCATCTGCTTGGGCAGCGCCCGCAGCGCCGCCGGCGTGGGCAGCCAACCGCCGTCGACGACGACGGCGCGCACAGCCTTGTTCCCCGCGGCGTGGCCCAATGCGTAGGCGCTGCCAGCCGCGTCCGTGAACAGCACGTACTTACCAGCGCCGGCCGCCGCTGCGAGCGCGTCCACCTCCGCTGACCACACCTCCTGTGAGGCGCGCGCTGCGCGGTACTCGCCCGGCGCGCGGCGCAGCACCACGACACGATAGCGCTGGGCGAGCTGCCACACCTGGGGGGCGAGGTGGGTCGCGTCGCGGTAGGGCGGACCGGAGACGACGAGCAGCGTCGGGCCGTCCGCTCCGACGCGCTGCGCTGCGAATTGCCATCGGCCCGCGCTGAACGGGACCTCGTCTGGCTTCACCCTGGCGTGCGCTGGGGTGGCGTGGGCCTTGGCTGTCGCCAGCCACGCCCGCCACTCGGCGGGACGCCGGCGGTTGCCCTGAAACGTCATCCGACGCAGCGCGGCCAGGGTTGTACGAAAGATGAGATCGTTCGGATCGGCCAGCAGGGTCGCGAGCGCTGGCACCGCCTGGCGCCAATCGCGGTCGCGGCTCAGCTGCGCGACGACCTCACGTCGCACCGTCGGATCGGTGTCGGCGGTCATGCGTCGCAGCAGCGCCGGTCCAAGGGGATCTCCGACGCCGGCGACCGCTTGCACGGCCGCGATCCGAACTTCGCGGTTGGTATCTTGGGCCGCGAGGACACGCAGGACCCGAAACGTGTGCGGATCGCGCAGCTGCCACAGCTGCCTGACCACGAAGACGCGGATCGCGGGATCCTGGTCTTCCAGGAGCGTGAACAGCAGCGCGCGCACCTCGTGGTTGTACAGCGTCACCAGGATGCGGACCCCATCACGCAGGTCGGCGAATTTCTTGTCGCGCACCATCTGTAGGAGCTGCGGCCGGACCTCTGGGGTGGCGATACGGGTCAAGACGTCGGTGGCCAGATCGCGGGTGCTGCGGTTGCCGGTGGACAGCAACGCGACCAAATGCGGGGCGGCGTCGGCGCGCATCCTGTCGAGCAGGTTCATGGCGATGGCGATGCGCGGCCCGGAGGCTGTGCGCAGCATGAACAACGCCGCCAACACCGCCGGGCCGCCGACGATCCGCATGCCCTCGTAGACAGCGGGGCGTTGGTCGGCGATGGCCAGCGCCTCCAACAAGGGCGGTACGGCCGGTTCACCACCTATGCGCGCGATGGCGTGGATGAGCTTGCGACGGCGATCCGCGTTGGTCCCGGAGGCGCGACGCTGCTCGATGCCCAACAGACGCACCAGCGACAGCATGGCAGGCGCATGTCGATTCGCGGCGAGCGTGTCGATCGCCCAAGCCGACAGCGCGGGCCGCTTGTCGTCCACGATCTCGATCAGCCTGGCCATGACACCGGAGCGGTCGTGCGGCAGCAGCGCGGGTAGCACCATAAGCAGCAGATCGGCGTCCGTGCTGGTGACCAGTCGCTTCAACACCCGAATCTGACGCTCGTCGCTGTCGAGACGCAGGATGAACTTCACCACGCGCCGCGCTGCGGTCGGCGACAGCGGTGCGACGCGACGCTCCACGGCGCCGTAGCTCAGGTCCATGAAACCGAGCATCACGTCGACCGAGACCGCCTCGCCCTCGGCGAGCTGCAAAAAGCTCGGAATCGCGGCCTCCACCGTCGGCCAGGCGGCATCGCCCAGATCGATCAGCTGATCGACCAGGCGATAGCGCACGGTGCCGGGCTTCGCGGCGCGAATCTGGCGGATCAAGGCGGTGGCGCGCAGCCGGACGTCGCGCACATGGGCACGCTGCGCCGCGGTGAGTGGCGCCGTGGTTGCCGCTTGGCCAGCGGCGGCGCCTTTGCTGGCGACGGCGGCTTTGCCAGCGACGGCGGCTTTGCCAGCGCTGGTTGAGCCCGAGACGCCGGGCTTCCCTGCACTGGCCGTGGCTACCATCGGCGCGGCGGCGAACGCGACGGACGGAGCCCCGTAGGGCGCCGCGTAGGTCACGATTATGGCCAGAGACACGGTGGTCAGGGACGCGGTGGCCAGGGACAGGGTGGCCAGGGACAGGGTGGCCAGGGACAGGGTCGCAAGCGACGTCGCGGCTCGGTTGAGGCGCACGCATCGTGGGACCCGGCCCGCGCGGAAGTGGCTCATTGGATCCTGAGTCGTCAGACGCACAAACACCTCACGCCAAGCGGTGACTGGAGCAGCCCAAATCAACGACCGTGTCGCTCGCGACCGGCGCGCCGCGCGGCGGATCGGGGTCACCGCTGAACCATACACCGCGGCCGCTGGGTTGCCCACCAGATCGCGCGGGGTCGCCACGCTCATCGCGCGCCGCCGCGACGATTGCTGCGCTCGACCCGCTCCGCGCGGTAGCGCAGCACATCCTCGCGCGCCAGCAGCCACAGTTTGCCGTGCTGCTCGCCGCGCACCCGACCACCGCGCACGGCGTTGATGACCGCCTGTCGTGTGATACCCAGCAGGTTCATCGCCTCTCCGACCGTCACGATCTGCTCTCGCGTGAGCGCCGTCGCGGTGTCGGCCTCCACTTCCCGCAGCGCGCCGCGCTCATCACGGGCGGTGCGCAAGCCACGCGGCAGGGCCTCTTGTTCCGTTGGGCTGGGCTTGATCGCTCCCTCAGCCACACCAGCTCGATAGACGAGATCCCGCGCGACACGCACGGCGGGGAGCTCTTGCGCGGCGGCTGCGAGCGGACTCATACCGCCATAGACGACCGATTTGGGGTGCAGCACCCGACCGACGAGCTCGTCGTAGCCCTGCCCTTGCGCGAGCCGCAGCGCCAGATCCGAGAGGAACAACCGCGCCGCGTCTGGCACTTGTCGAAGGTCGACCACGGCGCCGGAAATCAGTCGATAGCTATCGAGTAGGTCTGTCGAATCCATCGGATCTCCGTCGTACAACCAGCCAAACTAGCGGGGGGTTGTGTACAAGGATCGATCGATCAGGAGTTGATATGTGTCAAATGTCTAGTGATTGACGAATAATCCCCAACAGGAAAAGCGGGTTGGAGATGGGCCGTGCGAGACGCGACTCGGCGGGGGTCAATCCGGCGCGCCAAACAGGCGATTCGCCAGCACGGCCGGGAGCAATCGACGCCACATCTTGACGACGCGCGCGCGGAAGTACGGACCCTTGCCAAACAACGTGCCGATGATCGCGAGCAGGGTGGAGTACGCGGGCGGGATCAGCAGCAAGTAGACCAACCGATAGGTCCACGAGCCGCCCAAGAACCCGCCACCCCAGAACGAGCCCTCCAGGCCGAGCACGTCCTTGAGCACCAATCCGCTCAGACGCACCGCCAGCGAGCCCGTGATGCTGAAGACCGCGATCACGATCACCCAGTGCAGCAGGCCGTGGCGAGGCGTGGTAGGTGGCGTGGCGTCGGTCGTCGGGTCAGCTGCGGACTCTACTGGCGTGGACGCGTGTCCACTCGCCAACGGCGCCGCCAGAGGCGTGACTGCCGGTGCGGTCGCGACGGCCGTGTCGGCCGCAGATGGCGTTGCTGAAGGTAGGTTCATTCTTCCATAGTCTCGCTGGCCTGGTGGCCGTAAAGGAGTGAGATGCCTGGCGTGTTACTCAACTTGCCGTGAAGCTCTCGCAACGCCTTGGCGACCACGCCGCGACGACTTGGGTGATAGCTGATCGCGAGCGTCGACAGCTCAAGCTTCCGCACCAGGGGCAGCTCCGCGGCCGTCTGCAGAAAGGCCGCTGCTTCCCCGCAGCTTTCGAACCGGTCGGCTGGCTTCTTCGCGGTCGCAGTCTCGATGAACTGCACCAGATCGTCCGGAATGTCGGGTTCGAGCACACGAGGGTCCGGCATGGGCGCGCCGAGGTGCAGCCGCAGCAGGTCGTCCAGCGTCTCGGCGTCGAACGGCACCTCGTGCGTACACAGCTCGTAGGCCATGATTCCGAGGGCGTAGAGGTCCGCCCGACCATCGAGGCGCTGTCCCAAGATCTGCTCCGGCGCCATATAGTACGGCGTGCCGAGCAGGTGCCCGCCAGCGGATTCGGAGCCCTCGGCGCTCACCGCGATGCCGAAGTCCAAGATCTTGACCCGCCTGTCTTCGGTCAAGAACACATTGGACGGCTTGATGTCGCGATGCAGCAGATCACGGCTGTGGCTGTAGGCCAGCGCGAGCGCAATCTCCTTGCAAATCCGGCGGATCATCCCCCACGGCAGGCGCTCGCCCTCCTCGACGATGTCTTCGAGCAGCGTCCCGTTCAGCTTCTCCATGACGATGAAGTGCGTACCGTAGGCTTGCGCGGTGTCGAGGACACGCACGATGTGCGGATGGCTCAGGCTCGCGACGAGGCGCGCCTCGGTGCGGAACTGATCGGCGAAGCCGGGGTGAAACACGAGCGCGTGGCTCAGCATCTTCAGCGCGACCTTCTGACCTAGCTCCGGGTGCTCCGCCTCAAACACCGTCGCGACGGCCCCGGCGCCGAGGCGGCCACAGACCTCGTACTTGCCGACGCGCCGGATCGTGCCGGCCTCCATGAGGCGCTCGCCGACGATCTTGGTGAGAAACACGGACGCTTGCGGGTTTCGCGCGACGACGGTCTCAAAAGTGGCGCGATCGAGGCGCAAACATCGGGCATCTGTCTCCGCCTCCACCGTCGCGGAGCGTGGCTCACTGGTGATCAACGCCATCTCGCCGAACAGCGCGGGCGCAGAGAGCACACGTTCAAACATGGTGTGGGACAGCTTGCCCCGGACGCGAATCTTCACGCTGCCGCGATCGAGCAAGAACATCTCGTCGCCGGGTTCTCCTTGCTTCAGGATCGCGTCGCCCGGCGCGAAGATGACCTCTGTCATCGCGGACCGAATCTGATCGAGCGTGTCGCTGGGCAGGCCGCGAAAGATGCCGAGGCGGGTCCAGAATGGGCGACCATCGGCGCCAACGGACGAGGCGCGGAAATCGACCCGGCGGTCGCCAGTGCCTGGGCTGGAGGGCGGGGGCGGGATGTCTGAGGGGGAGGTCATGTTGGCTCCTCGGCGGCGGGATGTGCGGCTTCCAGATGGGTGTCGTCGTCGCGAGTGGTCGCCGTGCTCGCCGCGTCGACGTTGGCACAGCTTGGGTTGGCACCGCTCGGGCTGGCACCGCTCGGGCCGACGCCGACAGCTCGTCCCGGGTCGCCAAAGGCGCTCGACCGCTGATAGACGTCGATCGACTCTACAAGCAGGATTCGTGCGACAGCAAGGCACGGAATCGCCAAAAGCACGCCGATAATACCGAAGAGTTCGCCGCCGGCGATAATCCCGAGCAACACCGCCAGCGGCCGCAACCCGACACGCCCGCCGATGATCCGCGGCGTGATGAAGAGCAGGTCGATGACGTAGAACGTCCCGAACACCGCCACCACGCCGGTGACTGTGGCCAAGCTCGGCTGCTCAAGCAGCGAAAACGCGATCGCCAGGGATACGCCGATCACCAGGCCGATGTAGGGCACGAGGTAGATGAACGCGCAGGCGAAGCCAATGAGCCCGGCGAAGGGCACATTGAGCACGAGGAGGCCGGAGGTGAAGGCGGTGCTGGCCAGGATGAACAACACGAACTCGCCACCGAGGAACCCCTTCAGCATCTCGTCGATGCGTCGAATGATGCGAAAGGTCTGCGGCCGATCGCGGGGTGGCACCAAGGCGGCGCAACGATGCACGAACGCGTCGTAGTCGTCGATCAAGAAGGCGGCGGCGACGAACACCAACAGCACATTCAGCACCGCGAGCAGGAGGTCGCGGGCGCTGCTGAGCAGCCATGTGACGATCGACGTGGCTGGACCGGCGAGGTCGAGCACGACTCGCTGCAGGTTCTCGCGCAGGACCGCTGGCTCGAAGTAGGCGCTCGGGGTGATGCCAAAACGGGCTTGAACGATGGGATCCAAATCGACCAGCAGGGCTTGCAGCCGGCCCGGCAGCGCCCGCGACGCACCGACGAGCTCCGTGGCGAGGCCAGGCAAGACCACAGCCACGATGACGATTCCGAGCGCGATGACCATCGCGAGGGGGAGCGTGAGCGCTACGAAGGCGGGAACGCGGTGTTTGCGCAGCCAGATGACAAACGGATTGAGTGCGTACGCGATGAACATCCCGACGATGACTGGAGCCGTGACCACGCGCAGGCGGATCGTGAGCCAAAGACACAGCGCTACGGCGCCGCCGATAAGCAGCACTTGATAGAAGCGCTTCTGCCACCAACTGGCGTCTCGATGCACCGGCTCCCCCCTGGTCGACCTCGATCAGTAGACCAGACTTCCCGAAGCCCGGCCAGAACGCTGACCGATTCAAAGATGACGACACAGCGAGAGAATGGGGTAGTGTGCGCGCCGTGATTGCGCTCTGCCCCATCCGCACCGCCCGGTGCATCCGCTCCGGAACCCAGCGGCCCACTGGCGTCCTGGTTGTGGCGTTGTCACTGTTGATGACCTCGCACGCGGCCGCGACGGGCCGCGGCGGGTCGTCGACTGCGGGCGCGACCGCGCCAAGGACCGCCGCGCCAAAGACCGCGTCGGCCGCGGCCGACGCGAGGCTCGGGTGGCGTGTAGCGCCTGGGATCGCGATGACCGCGCTTGGCGACGATGCGCCGGTGCGACGACGCTGGTGTGACCTCGGCGCCCACGCGCACGCAGCGCAGCCGGCGCCGTTCGCGATCGATCCGATCTTCCATCGACCGCCAGAGGTGCTGCGCGGGCGGATGGCTGTGGCCATCAAGCAGGTTGAACTGAGTCGCGCCGGGAGCGACGCTGAACGCACCGCCACCCAACGCATCATCACGCTCATGGCCGGACCGGAGGGACCAGCGCTCGCCCGCATGGCCCTGATGCAGCGCGGCAATCGCGGCCGGATCGCCGCGTTGCGTGGCGCGCTGGTGTTGGTGGCGGCGCATCCGCGGTTGGCCGGCTTCGTGGCGAACGACCTGCACGCCAAAGAACCGGCGCGGGCGCGCGCTGCGGTAGAGCTGAGCTTTGCGGCGCGGTGCGACACCCCGGGGCTCTACGCGATGGACGGCCTGGACCACGCCAGCCCGAACGTCCGAGAGGCCGTGATTCTGGGCGCGTTGCGCACCGCGCAGACCTTGGATGACAGAGACCTGATGGGGATTCTGGCAGCGCACATCACGAAGAAAGAACCGACGCCACGGCTGCGCGCGCTCTACGCGCGAGGTGTGGGGCAGGCTGGATGGGCGCCGAGCACGGACGCCGTGCGCCGGCTGCTGGCGGACAAGTCCCCGATCGTGCGCGCCGAAGCCGCGGTTGCGCTCACTCGGCTCACCGGCGCGCCGCCGCCCGAAGTCCAACGCCTCATCGCGGCGCGCGCGCCAGCGAGCCGAATCTCCGCCATCCGCGCGCTGGCGGCTGCTCACCCAGCGCCGAGCGTCGTCACGGCGCTGCGCGGCATGTTGCGTGACAAACGGCGCGCGACAGATCCCTTGGCCACCGGTCGAGCCGAGGTCCACCCATGGACGGTCAGCGACGCAGCCGCCGAGGCCTTGGCCTGGCACGGCGCGGCGCGACACCCAACGACGCAACGCCAGACGCAACGTAGGAGCCAGCGATGACACCCACTACAACCGACGCGTTCGACCGGCTCGCAGCTGCGGCGCTCGATCGCCTGGACGAGATGAAGGCCGTTCGCGGCGTCCTGCAGCGTGACGGCAGCACACTCGGCAAGCTGGCGGTGGGTCGTCAGCTCGGCTGGATCAACCACATGCCAGGCATGCGTGATCGACTTGAGCAGCTCACCGTGCTCGCGCGGGTCACCGAGCGTCAGGGGTATGATCGCGTGCTGGTGCTCGGCGGTGACAGCGTCTGGCCAACCGTCGTTGGGCAGCATCTGCAAGGACGCAGAGGCCTCAAACTTCGCCACGCGGGTGATGCGGTCGCGCTCCCCGCCTCCCTCGCCTGGGCGCAGCAAGGTCGACCGCTGTTCGTCGTGATCGGCGACGCGGACTGGCAAGCCACGCACGCGCTGTATCTCGACTATCGTGCGCACTTCGACCGCGGCGCCGACTTTGTGGGGGTGGGGCCGTACGGCAGCGAAGTGGCCGCGCTGGCTGACGCCGCGGGGTTTCGAGAGTTCTTCCAAGAGGTGTCTGATCTGTCCGGCCCGATGTCTGCGACCGGCCTCGCTGGCCTTGTGCCGGCGGTGCTCGCTGGCGTTGTGATCACCGACGCGCTCGCACGCGTCGAGGAGAGCTTGGAGCAGAGCCTGGAGTTGATCGCCGCCCGGAATCCAGCGGCGCAGCTGGCGGCCTTCCTCGCTGCGGCGGAATCCTCGGGTCGGTGGCAGCTGCACATGCGACTCAGCAAGGACGTGTCGGCGTTTGGCGCTTGGATCACGCAGCTCCTCGCGGCGAGCGCAGGTCCAGTGGGTAGCGAGCTGGTCACCCTGGTGGGCGGCGAGGTCACCCCAGCCGCGTCCGACGCGCGGCGGTTGGCGCAGGCGGTCGCGATCGGTCTGAGTACGTTCGACGAGCCGGACGCGCCGGGGCTGGAGGCGCTAGAGGACGCCGGTGTGCCAAGCCACTCGGTGGTGATGCCTAGCCCAGAAGACCTGTGGTCAGAGGCGGTGCGATGGCAGATGGCGGTCGTCTTGTTGGCGATGCTGCGCGCCGACCGGCAGGCTGGTCTGGCCGCGACCCAGGCCGCGGCCGCCTCGACGCCAGAGGCCATTCAAGTCGCGTCGATCAAGGCGCTTGCTGGTGGCCTCCAGACCGCGCTAGAAGCGGGCGCACCGGGCGAAGTCCTCGCCGTTCTGGCTTTTGTGCCGCCATCCGAAGCGAACGTGCACCGGCTCGGCGCCCTGCAGACCCGCCTCCAAGGCCGCACCGCGGCCACGGTAGAGGTTGGGTTTGGGCCGCGCGACGTCAGCGGTATGGCGCCGCGTGATAACGTGTCGCGGGGCAGCGTCGTGATCGTGGTCGCGTCCTCCGACGCTGCCGATGACGCAGCGACACACCACGCACAGCGGACAGCGGCGTCGCTGGCGGCGAGCGGCCAGCATGTGATCACGGCCGTGGTTGGCTAGTCGGCCGAATTCTTGGCGTTTGAGCGGGATCGTGCCCGGCGGCGAACGGCTGGTGTAAGGTGGACGCGACTGGGTGATGGGCCGCGCAGGTCCAGAGCGGTGACGTGAGAACCGAGGGCCACTGCGGGTGGCCAGAGCCTTGAGGAGTGCCCTGTGAACTTCATTAGCGCCGATCATGTGACCTCTCGGTACTTGATGGAGGCCGCGATCGTCGTGATCCTCGCGATCTACTTCCATCGCCACGCCGGTCGCCGCTGGTTTGCGCCGGTGCTGCTCATCGGCGGCCTTGTGGGGGTGTCCTACTACGAGGGCGTCATCACCAAGAAGGCGATGAACGCGGTCTCATCGGCCGCGACGGACAAGATGGACGCCGCCGGCATGCGCGCGAAGGCCATCGGCAATCAGGCGCACCAGACGTCCGCGGGCAGTGGCGGCAAGACCAACAAGGCCTACAAGCGCCGCATCGACAACGAGTAGACGGCGAACGGGCGGCGAACGGGCGGCGAACGGACGACTGACACCCAGATCGCGTC
>CALENB010000235.1 GCA_937910235.1 uncultured Myxococcales bacterium
GCTGCTGTTCGGTCGCTGATTTTTTCGTGGTGGACGAAACGATGACCAAGGCCAGGGGCTCGCCGCGGCAAGCTAGTCAGCTCGTCGTCGGCCGGGCGGTGTCTGTGTGGTTTCACGCTGATTTTGCGGCCTCACAGCGCGCGAGAGCGCAGTTGTCTTCCTGGCGCGGCGCGGGGCATGTAGCCTGCGCGCATGAATCGTTTTTGCCGCATCGCGTCGCTCCGCTCCCTTCGCCCCACCGCCGCCTGCTTGGCTCTGGCGTTCGCGCTCGTGGCGTGCTCGCCGGACGCTGACGAGCCGACCGGAGGCGGCGCGGACGCGGGCGCTACCGCTGACGGCGTCGGCTATTTCCGCACCGACGTCAGCTCGCCGGACGCGGCGCCGTGGCCGGAGGGCACCGACACGAGCCTGCCGGGCTGTGAGCCGTGGCGGGACGCGTGGTCGCTGCCCGATCTCGTCGTCGCCGACCTCGCCATCGCCGCCGGCGCCCTCCAGCTGCAAGCGAGCGCCGCCCTGCAGCCCCTGGGTCACGACGAGACGGTGACGGTGACGGTGGTGGACGCCAAGGGCAAACCGGACGCCGACGCCACAGGCGTCTTGACGCTCACCAACAGCGCCGGCGTGACGATCGTCGACGTGCCGAGCGTGCAAGCCGGCGTCGCTCAGATTCGGCTCCAGGTGACGCAGCTCGGTGAGCAGCTCGTGACGGCGACGCTCCCCGATGGCCGCGCCGGTCAGATCCGACTCTGGGGGTTTCAGACCCAGCTGCCGGTGTGGCGCATCGACGTCGATCCGGCCGATCTAGCCAAGCTCAACGCCAACGCCCTCGAGACGATCTGGGTCCCGGTCACGCTGCGGCGCGACGGCAAGACCCACGTCGGCAAGATGCGCCTGCACGGCGGCTCGAGTCGCACGTTCCCCAAGAAGAGCTTTCGCCTCAACCTCAACAAGGATCAGGCCCTCGCCGACGGTCGCCGCAAGCTGGTGCTGCGCGCGGAGTATGTCGACAAGTCCGCGCTGCGGAATTTTGCGGCCTACGAGGTCGTGCGCCACGCCACTTGGCTGCCCGCGTCGCGGCTGACGTATGTGCACCTGCGGCTCAACAGCACCTATTACGGGGTGATGCTGCATCCAGACCGAGTCGACAGTCACTTTCTGACCGATCATGGGCTCAACCCAGAGGGCAGCCTGTATGAGGCCGATCCGCCCTTCGTGAAGAGCGTGCCCGGCGGCAACCTGACGGTGGTAAAGCCAGCCTCGGACTACAAGGTGATCTACCAGCAGCATCACGGTGCGCTCGACTATGTCGACTTGATCGAGCTGATTGAGGTGGTGTTGCAGCTCCCCGACGCGGCCTTCGAGGCGAACGTGGATCGCGTCGTCAAGGTCGACGACGTGCTGGTGTTCCTGGCCATGTCCGCTGTGATCCAGAACCAGGATTGGGTGAAGAAGAACTACTACCTCTACCGCGATCCCACCGCCGTCGACGCCCGCTGGACCGTGATCCCGTGGGATCTCGACCTGACCCTGGGTCATCTGTGGACCGAGGAGAAGGACGTGTTCGACGAGCAGATCTTCATCGACGGCAGCCCGTATGTCGGCATGAACGAGGGCTATCTCTTCTACAACCAGCTCGCCGATCGGCTGCTGCGCGTGCCGCGATTTCGGAAGCGGTATCGCAGCTTTATCGCCCATTTTCTGGCCGGAAAGTTCAACAACAGCTTCCTCGGACCGCGGCTGGACAACGCGCTGTGTCGCATGCAACCCGATCTGCTGGCCGACCGTCTGAAGCGGGCAAAGAACGAAGAGCTGCTCTCGCGCGTCCAAGAGGTGCGGGACTTTGTGGTGGGTCGGCGGACATGGTTGACCACGTGGCTGAGCGAACCTGACGCGAAGGATTAGCCGCGATCACGAACCGGGGGAGTCGCCGCGCTCGCCCTCTGGGAGCCAGATGCCACGCGATAGCACCAGCGGACCTACCCCGCCACGCACCAATGAGATCGCCGCGCGCTTGACGGTGCTGCCCTGGGTGGCCGCGCATGGACGCGCCGAGCGATTTTGGCAGGCGCTCGGCGAGCCACTGACCGATGCGGACGCGCCGGCTTCGTCGCCCCAGCCGGTGCTCTCCTGGTCGCAGCGCGCGATGCAGGCAGCGGTGACTTGGCTTCAGGAAGCGGACGTGCCCACCGTGGCTTGGCGTGAGCGCGGCCGGCTGCTCGTGCTGGCGCGGGTGGTCGCCCAGCGCCCGGCGTTTGACGCCCGGCAGCGGCAAGCCTTGGTGTTGAGTGTGGCCCTGGATGAGGATCGGCCCTATCCGCCGGTGCACGCGAGTCGTCTGACAGCCCATGATCCCGGCCGCGCAGCGCTCGCAGATGGCGGCGACACCTTGGCGCGAGGTGGTCTGCTGCTCAATCACGCCCTGAGCGCCGTGAGCCTGCTGGCCGGGCTGCCGACCGCGCGAGACCTGCTCGTGTTGATCGAGATGCGCGCGACGGCGGGTGCGACCATGCCGACCGGCGCGACGGAGGTGGCAGAGGCGGAGGGCCGGGCATTGCTGGAGGTGGCGGCCTGTGTGCTGGCCGAGGCTGGTGGCGTGCCGATGGACGTCGGTGGGGCGCTCGTGCTGCCCGTGCCGGTGGCGCAGAAAGCCGCGCTCTGGTTGCGTCTGCGCGGCCGCGGGCGGGCCATCGACCCGGGTTTGCCGGAGGTCGACGGCGCAGTCGACAACCTGCTTGCGGCCCTCGCGTTGCTGCGAGAGGCCGAGCGACCGCTGCGGATCTGCGCGGCCTCTCGTGCGCAGGTGCTCGGGATCGCCGACAGCGTCGGGGTCGCCCGAGGGCTGGCCTATCGCGGCTTGCTCAACGCGGCGACCTATGGCCAAGCGTCCCGCCGGGTCGCCGACATGGCGCCGTATTTCGACGCGCTGTTGCATGACACCTGGACGGTGACGCGGGTGCAGGCCTCCGGTCGGCCGGACGCCGCCGGTGACGACGCTTGGGCGCTGCTGGATTGCCGCATCGTGCCCGGGCGCACCACCGCACAGGTGCTCGCCGAGCTGCAGCTGATCGTCGGAGAGCGGGTCGTCATTGACGTGCTGGCGGAGCGCCCTGGCAAGGAGAGTGATCTGCACGCGCAGGTGTTGCGTGTGCTGCGGCAGACCTTGGAGGCCCGACTGCCGGGCGCGCGTGTGGTGCCGCGGCTGCAGCTCGCCGGCTGCGACGCCTGGGGCTGGCGGCAGAGCGCGGTGCCGTGTTTCGGTTTCTCGCCGGTGCAGCTGCCTGGCTCGATCGACCTGGAGCCGCTGTGGCAGCGTGGCGCGGTACCCACGATCGCCGCTGAGCGGGCGTGGGGACGCAGCGTGTTCATCGAGGCGGTGGCGCGCTGCTTGGTCGAGGCGTGAGTCTGTTGCGGCCCGTCACGCGGCGACTCGCGCTGGTCGTGGCCCCGGCGCTGTTGTTGCTGGCGACGAGTCTGCGGCCCGCGGGCGCTGGTGCGGCGGCGGCGCATCACAGCGCTGGGCGCCGCGCTGCTGCCGCCGGAGAGACGTGGCAGCCCATCCCCATCGTGCGCTGGCTCGGTCCGCTCGCGACCGCCGCGCAGGCTGCGGCGCTGACCGGCCGGGCGGTGCCGGGTCGCGATGGACCGGCCCGCTGGCGTCCGATGCCACCGGCGCTGGCCGCGGAGGCCGCCGCGCGACCGCTCCGCCTGCAAGCGTTGGTGGAGCGCGCCGGGGATGGCGTGGTCGTGGTGGCCGGCGAGCTGTGTCTCGCCAAGGCGGCCGCGGTCCGTGTGCGCGTGACGAGCGCGGCGGCCGTTCACCTCGCTGTCGACGCCGAGGTGGTGATGCGCCTGCGGCCCTGGCTCGCTGCGCGGCCGAATCTGCGGCCTTTGCCGCATGTGGTCCGCCTCGATCTGACGGCTGGCTGCCATCCGGTGCGGATCGGGTTGCGGTCGCCGAGCGGTCACCTGACGTTGGCGCTGGCGTGGTCTCCCGTCGATGACTCCGGTCGCGGCGTGGATGGGTTGACCACGTCGCGCCTGCTTGAGGCGGCGGCGGCGCCGGCGGGAGGCGGCGGCGCGGGCGCTGGTCCAACGAAGACGCGAGCGGCCCGCGCGCGTGCCGAGGTGAAACGTGTGGCTGCGCTGGGCCAGCTCGCCGCGATCGTCACGGCCGGCGGCGCGCGTGGTCACGATCACGACGCGGTGCAGGCGAGCCTCGCTGCCGGTCGCGCCGTGCATCCGGGCGCGGCCTTGATCCACGCCCTCGCGCAGCCGGAGAGCGGTGATCGCATCGCGGCGCTCAGCGTGGCCGGCGCGCGTTGGCCCCACGACGTGCCGTTGGCCCTGGCGCTGATCAGGCTGCTCGATGAGGGCGGTCGCGCGCATGAAGCCCTGCGGGTCTGGCAGGCGCGATTGGCTGGGGCGGAGCTGCGCGACGCCGAGGCGTGCGCGGCCGGCGCGCTGCTGTGGCAGCGATTGGATGTGCCCCGCGCGGCCCGCGCGCTCGCCGCGGCGTGCGCCACGCGTTTTCCGGCCCATCCGGCCGGACTGCAAGCGGTGGCGCGGCTCGCGGTGGCGGCGGAAGATCTCGTCGGCGCGGCGCTGGCCCGCCGTGCGCTCGTACGTCAGGCGCCCCGCGATCCCGAACGGTGGCTAGACCTCCTGGGCGCCTACGCCGAGTTGGGTGAGGGGACGGCGCTCGCGGCGCTAAGTCAGCCCGCCGCCGCCGCTGTCGCCCCGGCGCAGCTGCGTGGCGCGCTGCGCCGCGCGCCGGTCGGTGCGCAGGCGTGGGATCTCGCCCGCGCCCGCAACGCCCTCGGCCTCGCGTGGCTGCGCCGCTCCCAGCCCAAACGTGCGGAGACCCTGCTGCGCGGCGTGCCGCTGTGGGCGCGTCGCGCCTTTACCTTGGAGCTGCTGGCCCGCGCGTTGCTCGCCCAGTCGGGGCCCGGCCAAGCCGCGCGGCGCGCCGAAGCGATGAGTCTGCTGCGCGAATCGCTGCGCCGCGCCCCCAACCGCCAGGCGCTGCGCGCCCGCCTCGCCCTGCTCGCCCCGGCGCAGGCCTTCTACATGCCGCATCGCCGCGATCTCATGCGCCTCGCGCGAACAGCCGCGGCGCAGCCCGTGCCCGACGTCCCCTTCACCCAATTGCTGCGGCAGACCGTGGTGCGCCAGCTCGCCCCGGGCCGCCTCGCCCGCTACGAGGTCGCGCTGTGGCGCATCGGCAAAGGCGGGCCCAAGGCGCATGACGTCGAAGTCGACTACGTCCCGTCTCAGACCACGCCGGCGATCTTGCAGGCGGCCATCGTGCGCGCCGACGGACGGGTGGTTCGCAGCGTGCCGCAACGCCTGTCGTCGCTGAGTGAAGGTGCAGACGGGCTGTACTACGATCTTGAGCAGATCACCCTCGCCTTCGCCGACCTGCGCCCAGGCGATGTGCTGGTGTCCGCGCACACCTTGCGCGACTTCGCCCCCGATCCCTTTGGCTTGGTGTTCGGTGAGCTGTTTCAACTGGGCGACGCGTGGCCGGTGCGGGAGACGGAGATCGTGCTCGAGCTCGATCCGGCCGCCACCCCGAACAGCGCGTGGCGTCGACCCACGGCGACCAAGACCGCCGTCGTGCTGCGCGGCGTGCTCCGCGACGAAGGCCTCGTTGTTCCGGCCGCTGGTGGTCCGGGCCAACCCGGCGCCACGGCAGCCTCAGCCGCCACGCCGCGGTGGCGACGCTGGCGGTTTTCGGCGGGCGCCATGGCCGCGGTGCCTATGGAGCGTGACATGCCCGGCGCGGCCGAGGTCGTCGACACGCTGCACGTCTCCACCTTCACGTCCTGGACCGCCGCCGCGCAGTGGTACGCCAAGATGGTCGCCGACGCCTTGCCGAACCCCGGCAGCGACGAGGAGGTCGTGAAGCTCGCCGCCAAGCTGAGCCATGGTCTCACCACGCCCGCCGCCAAGACCGCCGCGATCTACCGTTGGGTCGCCGACGAGATCCGCTACGTCGGCCTCGAGTTTGGCATCCACAGCCTCAAACCCCACGACGTGCGCGAGGTGTTGGCGCGCCGGTTTGGTGACTGTAAGGACAAAGCCACGGTGCTCGTCGCCTTGCTGGCCGAGGTGGGGGTGCAGGCGCAGGTGGCGTTGGTGCGCACCGCCGACAGCGGCAAGCTGCGCGATGGGGTCGCCAGCTTCGGCGGCTTCAGCCACGCCATCGCCTGGGTGCCTGCCTTGGGGTGGTGGCTCGACGCGACCCTGCAACACCATCAGCCGACCGAGCTGCCCGCCGGGGATGTGGGCGGGCAAGCCCTCGCCATTCCGCGGCGTGCCAACGTCCCCGCCGCGCTGGTCGACCTGCCCGACGCGGGGGCCTCCGCGAACCGCCGTGTTGAGCACAGTCACATCCAACTCTCGAGCGACGGCGGCGCCACCCTGAGTCTCACGGTGCGGGCCCACGGGCTGCCTGCGGCGACGCTGCGGGAACGGCTGCACGCGGAACTGACCCGGTCTGAGCGGGTGCAATCCGACCTCGCCGCCCGATTTCCCGCCGTACAAGTGCAGCAGGTGACCGTTTCGGGCGTCGCGCCCCTGGCCGACGAGGTCGTGGTGCAGGTGCAGGCGACGGTGCCCAAGCTGGTCCATGGCGGCGGCGACGCGTGGTCCTGGCAGCCGCTGGTGCCCGAGTCGCCCTGGCGCAAACGGGCGTCGCAGGTCTCGGCGCGGGTCCACGCCTACGTCGGCGCCTACGCGTGGCGCGACGAACGGCACGTGGTGGTGTCGCCGCCTCCCGGTTTTCGGCTGCAAGTGGCGCCGCAGTCGCGTTTTCAGGTCGGTGGGCTCGGCAGCTTCAAGATCGAGATCGCCGAGACGACCAAGGGTAGCTGGCGGCTGTCGCGCACCGTCGTGCGGGGCAAGCGCGTGCTGCCGCCAGAGAGCCACGCAGGGCTGGCGGCGTGGCTGGCGCAGCTGGACGTCGCGCTGGGCCTGGAGCTGCGGATGCTGCGGGTGGCGGCGCCATGAGGCGAAAGGCGCCGACCGACGCGCGGGCCGCCGGCCTGCTGTTGATCCTGTGGTGCGCTGGCTGCGCGGCGCCGCAGGCCATCGACGCTGTCGATCTCGACGTCGCCGATCGGCAGCGCGCCGCCACAGCGCAGCTGGCGACGCCACGCACAGCCGCGGACGGGCACCTCGATCTGGCGTGGCTGTGCTTGCTGCATGGCGTGAACTGCGCGGCGCTCTCTGCGCACGCCGAGGCCGCGGTGCTCGGCGCCAGCCAGGTCGCGCTGGCGCAGCTGACGCGGGCGCTCGCGCGGCAAGCGGACGCGGATGTGCAGTCGCGCGCCGACGCCTGGTTGGATCTGTTGTTGTGGCAGGCCGGTGTGCCGTCCGGCTCGGACGACGTGAGCACCCTCGCCCTCGACGCTCTCGCGCGGCTCGCGCGCCGAGACCGCGTCGGGGTGCGGCTGGCGCTCGCCGCGCATCCGCTCGATGTCGCGGCCCTCACCTCCCTCGGTCAGGCAGCCCTAGATCCCAAGCAGCGCCTGCGTCGGCTTCGCGCCCTGGCGACGTGGCTGCCGGGGCCCGCGCTGGCGGTGACGGGCGCGGCGCCGCCGATTGTCGTCCAGATCGACAAGCAGCCCTTTGGTCGGCGGCTCTACGCTGATTTTGAGCGGGTCACCGCTGGCGGTGGTGTCGCGGCCGCGGCCATCGCGCTGCAGACCCGCAATCACGGCGCCATGGACGAGGTGGTGCTGCCTCTGCCGGCGAGTCCCGGCGTGTATCGCGTGCGATTGGGATGGACGGCGCTGGCGCCCGGCCGCTGGACCCTCGCGCTGCGTGCGTCGCGGCCGTTTCGGGTCTGGCTGCAGTCCGGCGGCGCCCGACCACAACGCGCGACGCGTCGGGGCCTTGAAGATCGCACGTGGCTGGTGCCCGCCGAGGTCGCCGCAGACGGGGCGTTGCGCTGTACGGTGGCGCTGCCGCTGGCCGCCGAGGGTGCGCGCCTGGCGGTGGTCTTGATGCCGCAGACGCCGTGGTTGGGCGGTCCACCGGCGGCCCCGGCGCACGCGGTCCCGGCGCGCTTGGCCCCGGCGGAGGCGGCCCCGGCGCAGACGTCCGCCGCGCGGACGCCGACACTCGCCGAACGTGTGGTCGCCGCCGTGCTGGCGTCGGAGGACGCCGCGGGTGCGTGGCTGGCGAAGCGGTTTCCGCGCGGTCCACTGGCGTCGCTGCTCGCCCTCGCCCGTGATCCCCAAGGCGCGGCCTTGCGGCAGGCGCTCGATCGCACGCTCGATCGGCTGCCAGACCATGTCGACGCACGAATCGACCGGGCCCAGCTCGCCCGCGATGAGAGTCAGGTGGGGTTGGCGCGTCGGTTGCTGCAACCGTTGGCGACGCAGGCGCAGGACGACGCGGCCCTGGCGCGGCGCAGTGACTTGCAGTTGGGGATCGCCGGGCTTCGGCAGGTCGACGGGCTGGGAGACCTCTCAGTCGCCGCCGCCGAGCGCGCCGCAGCGGGCCAGCCGGGCGATTGCCGGACCTACTGGCGAGCTGTTGAGGTGGCGTCGGACGCCCTCGATCGCGACGCGCTGCGTCGGCTGCTGGCGACCCGCGTCGCCGCGGCGTGTCGAGGCCGCGAGCCGCTCAAACACGTCTCGATGCTGGCCGCGGCCGGCGACGCGAACGCTGCATTTGCGCTCTTGCGGCAGACCGCCGGCCGGCTCGGATGGGCGCGTCGGGCGCGAGCGCGGGCGCGGGCGATGCCGATGGCGCACGCCGCCCGGTGGGCTTGGTCGGACGCCGCCGCGGCCGTCTTGGCGTCCCGCGCGTCCGGCGAGGCGCTGATGCACGGCCGCGAGGTCATGGCGCGCGCGGCGTGGACACGCATCTTGCTCGGGCCCGGCGCGACGCCGACCCAACGGCGAGGCGCGTGGCTGCTCGGCGCCCGCGCGCCGTGGCTTGGTCTGACGATCGATGGCGCCGCGTGGGTCAAGGCGCACCCCGCCACTCAGGTGAACGGCGCGCCGGTGACTTGGCTGCTCGACCACGAGATCGTCGTGCCCTTGCCCGGCGGTGGCGCGCTGCGGCGGGTGCATCAGATCGTGCGCGTGCACACCGCTGGGGCCGCCGAGTCGGTCGGTGAGCTGAACGTCCCCGCCAACGCGGAGCTGCTGCTGGCGCGCACCCACACCGCCGACGGCCGCATCGTGTCGCCGGCGGACACCCCCGACAAGGAGAGCACCTCGCTGCGAGAGGTCACGCCAGGCGCGGTGGTTGAGTACATCCAGGTGCAGTTCGTCGGCGCCTCCGATCCAGCCACCGGCGCGACGCGTCTGCCCGTGTTCCTGCTGCAATCGCGCGACGGTCCGGTGGTGGAGAGTCGTTTTGAGGTCCTGGACCGGCCCGCAGCGCAGCCGGCCGCGTCCTCGGCGCCGGTCGTCGGCGGCACCGTGCGTGTCGACGTCTCCGCCGCGGCGCCCGCGCCGACCACCAGCACCCACGGGGGTTGGCGTGTGCGCCAATGGCGACTGCAGAACGCGCCCCGTTTTCACCTCGAGCCGCGCGCCAACCGCGCCGCGTGGCAGCTCGCCGCCGTGCACGCCAGCGTCGGCGCGACCCTCGAGAGCGTGGTGGGGCCCTGGGCCGACATCCTGGCTGGGCAGGCGGCGCGACCCGCGCCAGCGCTAAACCCCTGGATTACCAAGGCGCGCGCCGCGGGCGATGACCTCGCCAAGTGGCGCACGCTGATCGCTGACGTCGCCGCGCGCGTCAGCGACAAGACCGCCGGACTTCGACCGGGCTCGCCTGCCGCGGCAGTGCGCAATGGCCAGGGCGACCGCGCTGCGCTGCTGTTCCGGCTGGCCCGCAGCGCCGGTGTGCAGGCGTGTTTCGTGCGCGTGCGGCCCTGGTCGCGTCAGCCCGCGCACGGCGCCCTCGATCCGGCGGACTTCTCGCTCAACGTGTTGACGCTCCGGTTGCGAGGTCCCAGTGGGCTGCAGCAGGTGTGGATCGATCCGGCCGTCGACGGCGTCTTGCTCAACTACCTGCGGCCCGGCCTGCGCGGCCGGCCGGCGGTGCGGATCGGCTGTGATCCAGCCCTCCCGGTGCAGTTCACGACCCCAGACTTGGGCGCCGCGGAAGATCGCCGCGTCGTCGACATCGATCTGGTCTGGCAGGCGGACGGCGCGGTGCACGCCGAGGTCGAGGACACCCTGCGCGGCGTGCTGGCGACGGTGGTCCGCAACGTGCTGCGCGCCGGCAGCAAAGATCAGCGCCTCGCCGTGCTGCGGCAGCTCAGCTCCGCCACGTTCCCCGGGATGACGCCGGCGTGGCTCGGCGTGACAGGGCTGGCGGCGACCGGGTCACACCCGCCGGGGTCGGACGCGCTTGGTGCGACCCCGCGCCCGCTGGTGCTGCGGTATCGCGTCACCGCCGAGGCCGCGGGGCATCGGCGGACACGGCTGATTCTGGGGCTCGTGCCCTACCGCCTCGGTCGACGCTACGCCGCGCTCGCCCGCCGCAAGATGACGCTGCGATTTGGCCACCAGCTCGACGTCGCCGTGACGCTGCGTGTGCGTAGCGCGGCCGGCGCCTTGCTGCTGCCGCAGTCGACCCGCACCGACAACACCAAGGCGCAGTTGACTCAGACCGCCTCGCTGCGGCGCGGCGCGCTGCACGTGACCCACACCCTCCGCAGCCAGATGGGGCTGGTGACGCCGGCCGATTATGTGGCGTTTGCCAGCACCCTGCGCGCCATCGACCGCGCTGAGATGTTGATTTTGCGCCGCGCGCCAACGGTCGGCACGGCGCCGCGCTGACGTATGCGTGGGTCTCCCCTGTACGTGAGCCTAGTCTCCGATAGGCTGCGTCGCAGCGCTGGCGCGCGGGGAGCAGCGTGACATGGAGATCCGATCCTTTGCGGAGTCCATCCTGTACCATTCTGGGATCGCCGCGAAGCTCGTGGACCCCGGCACGCTGCGCGACACCGACCCGGGCCCAGCCCGCGAGGTGCCCGTGTCTCCCGCTCGGGAGCTGTCCGTCGCCCTCCGCGGTCGCCGGCCGCCCGGTTTTCCAACCGCCAGCGCCCTCGTCGATCCCACCGCCCGCGGCGCCGCGTTGCACTTCTTTGCCAACCACGAGCTGCTCGCCCTGGAGCTGATGGCGCTCGTCCTGCTGCGATTCCCCGACGCGCCACCAGCCTTTCGCCGCGGCCTCGTCGTCACCATGCGCGACGAACAGCGCCACCTGGAGCTGTATCTGGCCCGGATGGCCGAGCACGGCGTGACGCTCGGTGACTACGGCGTCAGCGCGTTTTTCTGGGATGCCCTCGCCGACGCCCGCTCCCCAGCCGCCTTCGCCGCCGGCATGAGCCTCACCCTCGAACAAGCCAACCTCGACTTCGCCTGCCACTTTGAGCGCGCCTTCGCGACGGCCGGCGACGCCCAGTCAGCCGCGGTGTTGCGCATCGTGCGCGACGATGAGGTCGGCCACGTCCGCCTCGGTCGGCGCTGGTTTGACAAGCTCACCGGCGCAGCGGGCCCCGACGCAGACGCCACCCTTTTTGACCGCTGGATCGACGCGCTGCGCCCGCCGCTCACACCAGCGCGCGCTCGCGGCATGGACTTCGACGTCGCCGGCCGCCTCGCCGCCGGCCTCCCCCCAGCCTTCATCGAGCGCGTCCGACTGGCCCGACACAGCAAAGGTCGCCCGCCCGTCGTGCACACCTTCGAGCCCGCGTGCGAGCTGCAGCTCGCCCACGGTCGCCCCGGTCTCGTCTTGCCACGCGCCATTGCACAGCTCGGCCGCGACCTGGAGACCTTGCCTGTGGCCTGGGCACACGCCGAAGACGTCGTCCTGGTGCGCCGGGCGCCGCCCCTCGAGCTGACCGCGCGCTGGGCGGACGCTGGGTTGGCCGTGCCCGAGTTCATCGAGACCCCCCTCGACTCGGCCACCCTGCCGCGCGACCACCCCTTGCGCGACACCGTGCTCGGCGATCTCCGCCCCTGGGGCTGGAGCCCGGACGCCGTCGCGCGGCTGGCGCCTTGCATGGCGCAGGTCGTCGGCTCTCCGAGCTTCTTTCCGGCCGCCCAGGTTAACGCGCCGTCGGAGGCGCTGCTGGACCCCGACCGTGTCGCGCTGTTCCGCAAAACCCACTGGCCAACGGCGCTCGCGGCGTGGCTGGAGAGCCGCGCTCCGGACACCACAACTGTGCTCGCAGGCCGCAATCTCGGCCTCACGGCGACCACACGGCGCGAGGCCCTCGACGCCATCGCCGCGCTGCACGCCACCGGTCGTCACGCCGTCGCCAAGGCCCCGCTCGGCACGGCGGGCCGGGCCGCGATTCGACTGCTCACCAGCGAAGGCACGCCGACCACCGCCCAGCGCAGCTGGCTGGACCGCTGCCTCGGCGCACAGGGCGCGGTTCAGATCATGCCTTGGCTCGACCGGGTGGCCGACCTCTCGGTGCAGTTCATCGTCGCGCCCGATGGCTCGGTGCGGGTGTTAGGCGTGACCCGGTTCCTGACGGACGCGCGCGGCCAGTACCTCGGCACCGTCCTCGGCCGTCCGTCGTGGGGCCTGCCACCGGACGTGCAGGCGTTCTGGCACGGCGCCGACGACGCCCACGTGAGCGTGAGCCGCACCCTGCATGACCTCGCGCTCCACGTCGGAAAAGCGCTCTCGAAGGCTGGGTTTGCGGGCGCTGCGGGGGTCGACTCGCTGATCTATCGTGACGACACGCTGCAGCTGTACCCCCTGCTCGAGGTGAACCCGCGCATGACCCTGGGCCACGTCGGCCTCGCGCTGCAACGACGGCTGGTGCCGGGACGGAGCGGCTTGTTGTTGCTGGTCGGTGCGCGCGACGTGCGGGCGAGCGGCGCAGAGAGCTTTGTTGGGTTGCTGGCGAAGCTCGACGCGGCGCTGCCGTTGGCGTTGGTGGGCCGGGATGGGGCGATGCGGCTGGGATGTGGCGTCGTGCCGCTGAACGACCCGACGACGGCGGAGGTGACGCTAGCGTTGTGGCTGGCGGCGCCGACTGGAGCCGCGTTGCGGGAGGCCCTGGAGGCGTGCGGGTTGAGTTTGCCTTGGGCTGGGTGCGCGTCTGTCGCGGGATGACGTCAACTAAAAGGCTGATTTTTTAGGTCGTGAGGGGACTTGGCGCGTCGTTGTTGGCGCGGCGGTCGCTTTTTTTTTGCGCTGCCTGGCTTCTCGGGGATCGATCGAGGGGCGGAGGTTGGTGTGATGATTGTTTTTTGGCGGGGTTTGGGTCGGGTGTTAGGCGGCGCCGTGGTGGCGCTGATGTTGGCGACGGGCTGTGCGGAGCTGTCGATCCCGGAGGCTGGCGGGCGGGTGACTGTGTCGCGGGTCGGGGTGGATGGGGTGGCCGTGGACGTGGCGGTGTCGCCGGCGCGGTCTGCGGCGGTTTGGCCGTGTTTGCGGCAGGTTCGGTTGGTTGAGGGGGATGGGGATGGGGATGCGGATGAACTTTCTGCGCCTTTGGTTGAAGGGCGGTATGTGGTGACGGTTGGTGCGGGGGTGGTTGTGGGGTTGGATGCGGGTGGGGGTGGTGAGATGGAACGAGCGGGCGGGGAGGAAGGGACGCAGGCGGTGTTTTGGTTGGAGAGCGCGGAGGATGTGCGGGCGGAGGATGGGCGGTTGTTTCGGTCGCGGTGTTTGTATGATCTTGTGCGGGATCGGTCGGTTGGGTTGGGGTCGGGGCGGTGGTGAGTTTTCGGTGGCGTTTTTTAGCGGAATGTGTTGCTTTGGTGGGGAGAGGTCGTGTAGCGTTCGCGGCCGCTGCTGAGGTCGGGGGACTGGCCTTGGTGGGGATGCCGACATAGCTCAGTTGGTAGAGCAACTGATTCGTAATCAGTAGGTCCGCGGTTCGACTCCGCGTGTTGGCTCCGGAAATTGTTGAGGAAAGGAAAACGCCCGAGAGGGCGTTTTCTCGTGGGGACGGAATTGGGGACGGAATTTCGGTCTTTCTTGTTTTTGGTGCCGGGTCCGAGTGGAAAGGTCCCGGTCGCCGTGGTGCGGTGATGCTGGCGGCGATGGTGACCGCGCTGCGTGCGCGCAGTCGCGCTCGACGTGTCGTGGTGGTGATGGCCATGGTGAGTGCGCCCGCGATCGCGTGTGGCGAGCCGCGG
>CALENB010000236.1 GCA_937910235.1 uncultured Myxococcales bacterium
GGTCTATGAGATCCAGGCGAACCTGCGCCAGCCGCAGCGAATGGCGCAGCTTGAGGCGGCCTTGGTCGAGGTCAACCGCCGCGGGTTGAAGCAAAGCGACCGGAGTCTGGTGTTCCGGTTGGTTGGGATGCCTGAGACTGATAATGTCCAAAGATCGGGGTGATTACTGCCCGCCGAGGTTCCTGTCTGACCAAACCCCGCCTCTCTGACCAAACGAGGACGCCCATGCCAACTCGGCCCGTAGCACGCTGGCTCACTAGCGGATTCTTACTGCGCCTGACCGCCCTCGCCGCCCTGATTTTGCTCGCGCCTAGCGCCCTGACGGCGTGTAGCGAGCCCGCCAAACACGACACTGATCTCCAATTCGACGCCGGTGTACTCCCTGACGCGACGACCGACGCCGCTGCGGACGGGTCGAACGCCGACGTTGGCGGGTCGGACGCCGCGACGCAGGCCGCCGATGCTGCGCAAGGCGACAGCCAATCGACCGACGCTGGCGCCGCCGATGTCTCGAGTGGCCTGTCCACGGCGTGGGGTGACATCACGGGCGCGTGCGGCGCGATCACGGCGCAGCTCGCTGCGAGCGGACCGTCGTTCCTGGTGAACACCCTCAAGTTCAATCCGGCGGCGGCCTTCAGCCCCAGCGGTCTCTCAGTCGGGGCACAGCAGCGCTACGACGGCGGAAACGCGGGCGGCAGCAGCGTCTGTAGTGAGGTCATGAGCATGCAAGTGCTCCACGAGTGCGAGGGCGCGCAGCTCTACAAGACGGAGACCCAGATCATCTACACACGCTCAAAGGGCGCGATTACGGACTACGAGACGATCATCTCCGGGCACAAGGTCGGCGTCTCCGTTACGCGGGCGTACAAGGGGCCTGTCATCCAGACCTTCACGCTCGAGGACGCAAAGACCCTGCTGACTAAGAAGCTCACGGGCGTTGTCGAGAGCACGGCCAAGGTGAGCCCGGGGGACAAGTGGACCAAGCAAGTGCTGCACGTCTGGACGCTGCGTGCGGACTGGGTGCCGACGTTGAAAGCGGCCTGGGAGAGCATGGGACCAGCCATCCAATCGGACACCGTGGTGCTCGTCTCGGTTGAGGTGCCACCACCGGGGTCGACGGGCTGGATTGTGCCCGACGACTGCGGCGCGAAGTGAGCCTGGAAGTCTTGCCTGTGACGCCTGGTGCGCTCGACACGCAGAAGGCGCGAGCGTAGGGTTCGTCCGGCCGCAACACCTCACGACAGCGACCATCAAAACGCCGGGGCGAAGCGCCTCAATCACCATGAACCGCAGAATCGGAGCTGAAGTATGAAGATCGCAGAGAACGTCGTCGCCACCATCCACTACACCTTGAAGGATTCCGAGGGCGAGGTCCTGGACAGCTCGCTCGGCTCAGACCCGTTGGTCTACCTGCACGGCCACGGCCAAATCGTCGTAGGGCTGGAGTCTGCGCTGGCGGGGAAGGCGGTTGGTGACAAGGTGAACGTCGTCATCGCGCCCGAAGACGGCTACGGCCTCCACGACGACAACCTCGACCTCGCGCTGCCCAAGTCGGCTTTTCCGGCCGAGATGCTGGACCAATTGGAGCCCGGCGCGCAGTTCATGGCGGAGCATCCCGACGATGACGACGAGACCGTCATGTACACCGTGATCGGCGTCGAATCAGACCGTGTGCTGGTGACGGGTAACCACCCACTCGCTGACACCGAGCTGCACTTTGACGTTGAAGTCCATGAGCTGCGCATGGCGACGGAAGACGAGCAGGCGCACGGACACGCTCACGGGCCCGACGGACATCATCACCACTAGCCTCGCGACGTGACGCAACGCAATACAACGCGACGCGACGCAATCAACGCGACAATCCGCGTGCCCACGCTGGAGCCAAGATGCGCAAGAACTTCGTCCTCGATACCAACGTGCTGCTGCACGACGCTGGGTGTCTGCACGCTTTTGAGGACAATGTTGTCAACATCCCCATCTATGTGATCGAAGAGCTCGATACGTTCAAGCGCAATCAAACCGAGCTGGGCCGCAACGCCCGGACGGTCGCGCGTGAGATCGACAAATACCGCATGCGCGGGAGCTTGGAAGACGGGGTGCCACTCGAGGGCGGCGGCCTGCTGCGGGTGCATGTGAAGCGTGGCGAGATGCCCGAGGGGTTCTCCGTCACCCACAGCATGGACAACGCGATCTTGGCGGTCGCGCTGCACCTCGCCAAGGTCGAGCCAGACGTGCCGGTGGTCTTCGTGACCAAGGACACCAACCTGCGGATTCGGTCCGACGCGGTCGGCATCACGGCGGTGGACTACGACACGGAAGGCAAGGAGATCTCGGAGGTCTACACCGGCACGATGGAGCTGGAGGTGGAGGGAGACTTCATCGATCGGCTGCACGACGGCGCGGTCCTCGAGGTGTCTGAGCTCGGCGACCGCTACTTCTACCCCAATCAATACTTGACGCTGGTTGGCGGAAGCGGGCGTCGGCAGAACGCGTTGGCGCGCGTCGTGAACGGCAAGGTTGAGGCGCTGCAACGGATGCGCCGCCCGGTGTGGGGGATTCGGCCACGCAACCGCGAGCAGCACTTCGCCCTCGATATGTTGATGCGACCGGAGGTGCAGCTCTGCACGCTCATCGGTAAGGCCGGCACCGGCAAGACGCTCATGGCGCTCGCCACTGGGCTTGAACGCGTCGTCTCCGACAACACCTATCGGCGGCTCCTCGTCAGCCGTCCGATCCTGCCCATGGGCCGAGATCTGGGCTTTCTGCCCGGAGATATCAACGAAAAGCTGGCGCCGTGGATGCAGCCCATCAAGGACAACTTCGAGTTCCTGACCTCGGTCAACGCCGCGAACGACACCTACACCTACGAGGGGTTGGTGAGCGACGGGCTCGTGCAGCTCGAGGCGCTGACGTACATCCGTGGCCGCTCGCTGCCGCAGCAGTTCATCATCGTCGACGAGGCCCAGAACCTGACTCCGCACGAGATCAAGACCGTGCTGACCCGGGTCGGCACCGACACGAAGATCGTGTTTACAGGTGATCCCTACCAGATTGATCAGCCGTACTTGGACAGCGTGAACAACGGCCTGACGTACTTGGTCGAGAAGTTCAAGGAGTCCAACCTCGCCGCGCACGTGACGCTGACCCGCGGCGAGCGCTCACCGCTGGCCGAGCTCGCTGCGAACCTGCTGTAGCAGCGCCGGCGTCAGGGTTTAAGGACTTTGCTGGGGCTGAGCGGCGAGATGTTGTCGGTCGAGTCGATGCCGAGCTGGCCGCTGTTGTTGTCACCCACGCAGTAGACCTCGCCGTCGACGCCTAGCGCGCAGGTGGTTTGGTCAAACGCGATGGCTTTGACGTAGGTGAGCGGGAAGCTCTTGGCCGCTACCACCTTGATTTCATCGTTTGAGAGGCCGTTGCCGAGGGCGCCCTTGTTGCCGCTGCCGGCGCCGTAGAGCTTGCCGTCGTCACCCAAGATGATGAGGTGACGACGGCCGCCGCTCAGCCCCAGCGGCGTCACCGCGACGCCGACGAAGGGCGCTGGGTCCGCGATCGGGGACAACAACGTCCCTGCCCCTAGCTGGCC
This sequence comes from uncultured Myxococcales bacterium, assembly GCA_937910235.1. Taxonomy (GTDB): domain Bacteria; phylum Myxococcota_A; class UBA9042; order UBA9042; family UBA9042; genus UBA9042. The sequence goes on from CALENB010000236.1 coordinate 3,587, forward strand.
GTCACTGTTCGCGCCCCAACACTGACCCGCATTGGACTTGCCAGCAACCGCGCACTGAAAGTAGCGCCCGCCGCCCGTGAATCCGACGTCAATGGGCAGCGTCCGCTTCGTGGCGATCGTAATCGCGCTGCTGCCTCCCGGCGCCACGTCCTGGTTGGCGTTGTAGCCCCAGCACCACAGCTGCCCGGTCACGGTGACCACGCAAGTGCGGCGGGACCGCACATCGACCTGAGCGAGCGCACCCGTTGGCAGCCCCTTCACCGCGCTGGGCAGCGCGCTGCCGGAGGCCGTCGAGCCATCGCCCCGCTCGCCTGAGGGGCCATACCCCCAACACCAGAGCTTGCTGTTCAGGTCTTGGCCGCACGTGCGTCGGTAGCCGGCCCACACGCCTAACAGCGACGGGACGTTCTTCGCCAGCGTGGGTTTCACCACGTCGCCCGCCAACGCGCCGCCGCACTGCCCATACGTGTTCGCCCCCCAACACAGGAGCTTCTTGTCTGTGCGTAGGGCGCAGGTGTGGTCGAAACCAACCGCCATCTGCGCCACGTTTATCAGGCCAACCACGACGGCCGGCTTGGGGTTCTTCGAGCTCTTGCTGCCGTCGCCGATCTGACCGTCGTAGCCTCGCCCCCAGCACGCCATGGTCTTGTCGTGCCGCAGCGCGCAAATGTGCCGCGACGCGCCGCCCGACTCGATGTCAGCGGCCCAGCCGGTCGTGATGGGTGCACACTTGCCCAACGTGCACACCGCGTTCTGCGCGCACACGAGGCCAGCGCTGGCCGGGGCGTGGGAGCAGGCACCGGTGGTTTTGCTGCAGGCGTCGCTGCTGCACGGGTTGCCGTCGTCGCAGTCCAGCGGCGTTCCGGCGCAGCCGCCTTTCGTGCAGGCGTCGGCGGCGGTGCAGGGGTCGCCGTCGTCGCAGCCTGGTCCGGTGACGGAGAAGCCGCCCTTACAGGTGCCGCCCGTGGC
>CALENB010000237.1 GCA_937910235.1 uncultured Myxococcales bacterium
TACCGTCATGGACGAAACGATGATCGAGGCCCTACTCGAGACCGTGAAGCCGAATCTTGCGCAGCAGCGTGTTGCGCCCGATGCCCAGCACCGCCGCGATGGTGGTGCGGTTACTCTTGTGCTGGCTCAACAGGAAGCCGATGTAGCGCCCCTCCAGCTCGTTGAGAGTTGGTTGCTGCTCGAAGAGCTCCACCTGCTGATCGTCGTCGGCTTGCGCCGCGCCAGATCCGACGCCGCGCGGCAACGGCAACGCGTGCGCGAAGATCACGTCGTCGGCGAGGATCACGGCCGATTCGATGCAGTTCTCCAGCTCTCGCACGTTGCCTGGCCAAGCGTAGTTCACCAGCCCGCGCATAGCCTCCGGGTGAATCCGCGGCGGCGCTCGACGGTGGCGTCGCGCTGCGATGCCGAGAAAATGGTCTACGAGCAGCCGCAGGTCTCGAATACCGCGCTTGCGCAGCGGCGGCACCTCGATTTGCACGACCCGGAGTCGGTAGTAGAGGTCTTTGCGGAACAGCCCCTCTTGCACCAGCGTCGGTAGGTCACGATTGGTCGTCGCGATGATGCGGATGTTGGAGGCGATCGGGGTCGTGCCGCCCATGCGCGTGAAGGTGTGGTGTTGCAGCAACCCCAGCAGCTTGCCTTGCGCGGAGAGCGGGATATCCGCGACCTCATCGAGCAGCAGCGTGCCGTGGTTGGCTTGCTCGACCCGTCCCGGTTTCACCTGCTGCTCGCCGTCCATTCCGCGTCGCTCGACGCCGAACAGCTCCGCCTCGACCAGCCCTTCCGGCAAGGCGGCGCAGTCGATCTGCACAAACGTCGCCTGTGCCCGCACCGAGTTGTGGTGGAGCGCGCGCGCGACGCGGCCCTTGCCCGTGCCAGAGTCGCCCGTGATGAGCACCGAGGCCTGGGTCGGCGCGACCCGTCGGATGCTATGGAAGACCGACTGCATCTGGGCGCCCGCGCCGACGATGTGATTGAAGCCCCCTTCGACGTCGATGTCGGGCGGCGGCTCCAAGCGACGCGTGAGCGGTTGGCCGCTGGTCGTCAGCTCCGGCAGGTCGCTGCGTTTGAGCGCCGTCGTGATCGTGCTCTGCTCCAGCAGCTGCGCCAGCTGGGCCGCGAGGAGCGTCAGGGTGCGCTCATCTTCGTTCGTGAACGTCCCCGCTCTCTTGTTGAGCAGCTGCACGACGCCCAGCAGCGTGCCATCGCGATGCTCCACCGGCGCCGCGATCATGCACCGGGTCACGTAGCCCGTTGTCTCGTCCACTTTGGGCCAGAAGCGCTGATCGGCGCTGGCGCTGTCGACGTTGACTAGCTTGCGGTGTCGCGCCACGTAGCCTGCGACGCCCTGCCCAATCGGCACGCGGATGGACTTCAGCTCCGGCAAGTGAGCGGCCACGCTGCGCAGCTCGTTGCGTTGCTCGTCGAACACATAGATCGTGCCGCGATCGGCCGCCAGGGACTCCTTCAGCACGTCGACGACGCGGCGGAGCAGCTCGCGGGAGGAGATCTCCGTGATCACCGCCTCCCCGAGGGAGAACAGCAGGGCATCGCGGGCGTCGACCTGAGCCGGTGTGTCGGTCCCCGAATCTGGCGGCTCGTAAAGCGTCATCGGCTCTCCGGGGGTTCACATGTGGTGCGCGACGGCTGGCTTCGCAGGCGCCAAGCGCCGTTCGTGCAAGGGACGGTGGATCGATTGGCGACAGGGGCGCAACCACAGGTCCGCATGTATGATCTAAAATGGATCACCGCTCAACTATGATGGTCAATTTTGGATCGTTTAGGCGATCGATTTTGGATCAGAGGCCGTGATCATTTCTGACCCATTCGGGCGGCGTCTTCGTCCTGATCAGGGCGAGGCGTGCTGTTTCAGGCCGAGACGGCGTGGCCAAAAAGTGTCTCATGGTGATGCGATTGCGGGGCCAAGGATCCTGCGCCATTGTGGACCGCTGCAGGGTCGCATCCGCGCCGCTCCCAGGCACGTCGGGTGGCCCTTTGCCGTTGGCGCCGTGGCAGGCATGCTCGCGCCACGGAGGAGAAGGAATGACGACTCGACTGCTGGTGCTCGACTTTGATGGCACGGTGACTGACGCCGAGGTGGAGGGCGCGCCCTATCACGAGGGATGCCTGGAGGATATCTCCCTGCTGTCGGGGCTGACGCTCGCCGACGTGCGACGTATCGCGGCGCGCTTTGAGGCCGAGGTGCAGGCGAATCCGCAAGCCCACGGCTGGGTTTTTGGCGGACACATCGTCGCGCCGGCCACGGTCGATCCGTACTTGCGCATCATGCCGGTCGCGCGCCATGTGTTCGATGAAGCGGGCGTCTTCCTGGAGCAGACCGACCGAAACCGCCTGCTTGAGGGCCTGCTCTACAAGTACAACTACCGCAAGACCAAGGTCGCGTTTCGTGACGGCGCGCGCGAGACGCTGCTCTCGATGCGGGAGCAGCCCGTGTTCGTCGTCACCAACAGTCACACGGACGCGGTGCAGCACAAGATCTCGATCCTTGGCGGTGGCGAGCCGGCTGACAATCCGCTGCAGTGGCTCGTGGATCGTGTGCATGGCTCGGCTCAGAAGTACGTGCTCGACATGGCGTGGGGCGAGGTGCCCGAGTCGATCGCGCTGCCCGGGCTGGGCCGACCGGTGCTGCTGCGGCGGCGCCTCTACGCGGAGTGCCTCAACGCGCTGCGGCTGCAGGCCGGCGCCGCGTGGTCCGAGGTGATGGTGGTCGGCGACATCTTCGAGCTCGATCTCGCGCTGCCGCTCGCCATGGGCGCGCGCGTGGGGCTCATCGTCAACGACTTCACGCCGTTCTGGGAGAAGGACTTTCTGCGCGATCATCCACGCGGAAAGCTGCTGAGTTCGGTGCCGGAGATCCCAACCTACGCAGGGTGGGCGTAGGAGGCTGCCGGCGCGGTCCGTCCGCTAGAAGCGATGGCCGCGCTGGGGACCGTTCTGGGTCAGCGTGAGAATCTCAGGGCCGTCCTCGGTCATCAGCAGCGTGTGCTCAAACTGGGCGGAGATCTTTCCGTCGGCGGTGCGCACCGTCCAACCGTCATGCTTGTCGAGCACCGTGCGGTGGCTGCCCAGGTTGATCATGGGCTCGATGGTGAAACACATACCCGGCTGCACGACGAACTGCCCCAGCTCGTGGTCGGGAAAGTGGGGCACGCCCGGATCCTGGTGGAACTTTCGGCCGATTCCGTGGCCCTGATAGTCGCGAACCACCGAGTACTGGTGGGCGTGGGCGTGGCGGGCGATGGCGTGGCCGATGTCGATGATGCGACCGCCGGGCTTGATGGCTGCGATGCCGAGGTGCAGACATTCCAGCGTCTCGCTCACCAGGTTGCGCAGCGTCTCCGTGGTCTCGCCGACGAGGATGGTCTCGCTTTGGTCGCCGAACCAGCCGTCGACGATCGTCGTCAGGTCGACGTTGATTGCGTCACCCTCACGCAGCACCTGCCCGTCCGGAATCCCGTGGCAGACCACCTCGTTCACGCTGGTACAGCAGCTCTTGGGGAAGTCGTGGTAGCCCAGCGTCGCCGGGATGTGGCCGTGGTCTATCGTGTACTCGTGGACCAGCCGATCGAGCTCGTCAGTGCGCACGCCGGGCAGCACGAGGGGCCGGATGTAGTCCATCAGCTCGGCGTTGAAGCGCCCTGCGGCACGCATGCCCTGGCGGCCAGCCTCGTCGAGGATCAGGTGGGCGTTCTTTGTCGGCGCCGGCCGCGTCGCCACACGCTGTGACAGCGCGGGTGCTGGCGGGGCGGTTGTTCCCGCGTCGTCGCTGAGCAGGTGGCACTTCTTGTACTTGCGCTCGCTGCCACACCAGCAAGGGTCGTTGCGTCCAGGCCGACTCATCAGACTCTCCGGTTGCAGGGGAGGGCGCGTTGTGTCACGGAGACGCCATCGTGGCAAGCTCGCGTCGGCACCAGGCAGGCCGAGATCGCCGCAGGAGAGACAGAGATGACCGACCCCTCGCGCCCCGATTGTGAGCAGCTCGTCGTTGTGTTGGTTGGGTTGCCGGCCCGCGGGAAAAGCTACGTCGCCCGCAAGATCGTGCGCTATCTGAGTTGGCTCGGATGGACGACGCGGACCTTCAACGTCGGCGCCTATCGCCGCGCTCGGCTGGGGGCGCATCACCGCGAGGCGTTCTTCTCGCCCGACAACACCGAGGGGTTGCGCCAGCGCCAGGCTATCGCCGACGCCGCGCTGAACGACCTCATCGCCTGGATGCAGGCCGGTGGCGCGGTCGGGATCTATGACGCGACCAACACGACCAAGATGCGACGCGACCGGATCCGGGCGGAGCTGGCGAAGGCGGGACTCCAGCCGCTGTTCATCGAGACCATCTGTGAGGATCCGACCCTCGTCGCCACCAACATTCGGCAGAACAAGCTGAACTCGCCGGACTACGCCGGGGTCTCGGATGACGAGGCCGTCGCAGACTTTCGCAAACGAATCGCGCACTACGAGCGGGCCTACGAACCCCTTGGGGCGGGCGAGAGCAGCTACGTCAAGTTCATCGACGTGGGGCGACGCATCGAGATCGACGGCCTACGCGGGTACTTGCCTGGCAAGCTGCTGTTCTTTTTGATGAACACCCACCTAGAACGGCGCCCGGTGTGGCTCACGCGGCATGGGGAGAGCGCGTACAACCAGATCGGTCGCATCGGCGGAGACACGACGCTCACCGCTCAGGGTGAGGCCTATGCCAAGGCCGTCGCGACGTTCATGCAGTGCCGACTGGCAGGCACCAAGCAGCCCGCGGTGTTCACGTCAACGCTGCGACGCACCCGGCAGACCGCGGCGCACCTACCGCTGATCCCCGTGGCCTGGCGACTGCTCGACGAGATCGACGCCGGTGTGTGTGACGGGCTGACCTACGCCGAGATCGGAGAGCGTTACCCGGATGAGTTCGCCGCCCGACAGGCGGACAAGCTGCACTATCGGTACCCGTGCGGGGAGAGCTACGTTGACGTGATCCAGCGCTTAGAGCCCGTATTGCTGGAGATTGAGCGCGAACGAAGCCCCGTGCTGGTGGTGGCGCATCAAGCCGTCATCCGTGCGCTCTATGGCTATTTCAAGGGCCTGCAGCCCGACGAGGTGCCCCATCTCGAGGTGCCGCTGCACACCATCATCGAGCTTCGCGCTGGGCCCTACGGCCTCGACGAAGAACGGTTTCCGTTGCTGGAGCAATGACACACGAGGAAGACTATGGATTCACAGTTGGCCTGGCCCCACGCGCCGCGTTGGGGAGAGCAGTTTGACGTTGAGATCATCGACATCGACGACAAGGGTCGCGGCATCGCCGAGCTGGCGCTGCGCATTGGACCGCAGCTGTCGCCGCGCGTCTATCACGTCGCCGTGCGCGCGACGGTGCCAGGCGACTTCGCTCGGGTGCAGATCGGCAAACCGCGCAAACGCAAGGTGGACGCCCAGTTGCTTGAGCTGCTGCGCCCCGCGCCGGGACGTGTTGAGCCGCCGTGTCCGCACTTTGGCCCCTATGACCGCGCGGGCCGCGGGTGCGGCGGTTGCAGCCTGCAGCCTCTCCCATATCCGGCCCAAATCGCCCTGAAACGCGGCCAAGTCGCGCGTTGGCTCGCCACGGCAGGCATCGGCGACGAACGCATCGGAGAGACCGTGCCGGCTGCGTCGCCGTGGACCTATCGCAACAAGATGGAGTTCAGCTTCGGCGATGACGACGAGCGCCGTGAGACGGTCGGGATGCACCCGGCCGGGTACCGCTACGAGGTGATGGATCTGCACCATTGTCGCCTGGAGTCGGACGCGGCCATGGTCATCGTGGCCGCGGCGCGCGCGCATCGCCTGGCACGCGGCCTACCCCATCACGACCAGCGGCGGGACACGGGTTGGCTGCGGACCCTCACCGTGCGCGAGGGCAAGCGCACAGGCGAGCGCATGGTGGAGATCACCACGTCAGCGAGCCTCGAGGTGGAGACCAGCGACGGCCCCGGCGACCCCGCGACCGAAGCTGCGGCGTTTGGCGTGGCGTTGAAGTCGGCCGCCGAGCGCGCGGGAATCCGGCTCGATAGCCTGTGGTGGTCGGTGCACGACGCCCGCCGTGGTCATCGCACCGAGCTGCACAGCACCCACCTCGCTGGCGCGCCTCACCTGTGCGAGAAGCTGGAGGTGGCTGGCGCCCGCGCGCTGTCCTTTCACATTCACCCGCGCGCGTTTTTTCAGCCGAACACGCTGCAGGCAGAGGTGCTGTATGGCCTCGTCCTCGAATCACTCGGTCCGCAGGGCGCGGACGCGCACGTGCTGGATCTGTACTGTGGAACCGGGACGATCGGGCTGTGTCTGGCCCAGCGTGTAGGCCGCGTGACTGGCATCGAGCTGTCACCCGAGGCCGTGGACAACGCCAAGGCCAACGCTGTGCGCAATGGCATCACCAACATCTCGTTTCTGTGTGGCGATGTGGCGACCGTGCTCGAAGCGGAGGGCCTGTCGCGTCCTGGCGCGGCCGACGCCGTCATCGTCGATCCGCCGCGGGCCGGGCTGATGCCGGCGGCTATCGCGTGCTTGGGCGCGCTCGGCGTGGAGCGGATCATCTACGTGAGCTGCAACCCAGAGGCGCTGGCGCGCGACTTGATCGGGCTTCAGGCTGTTGGCTACTCGGTCGACGCGGTCACGCCGGTGGATCACTTTCCGCAGACCGCGCACGTCGAGACGATCGTGCAGCTGAATCGGGCGTGCAGCTGAATCGGGCGTGCAGCTGAATCGGGCGTGCAGCGCCATCGCCGCAATGCGTCACTGCGCGCGGTTGACGGGCGTCCAGCCGCGGTCGTCTTGAAAGAGGCGCTTGCACGTGATCGTCCGCGCCGAGTCCAGCGCAAACCGATGATATTTGTCGGCCGGTACGATGATCATGTCGCCCGCCTCCACGTGTACGCGCATCCAGGCGTCGGTCTTGTCGCGCAGATCGAAGAAGCCCGAGCCTGCGATGACGAAGCGAATCTCCTCGTCGGTATGCAGGTGCTCCGTGAAGAACTTGTCGCTGAGCTCGCTGAGGTTTGGGGTGTCCGTCTGCAGGTGAATCTGATCCATCTGCACGTAGCCGCGCTCTCGACGAATCTGCTCCAGAGGCTCCGCGTAGTCGTGGGCGTCCGTCGGCAGCTGCCAGTAGAGGATGCCCTCGGCGGCCAAGTCGGCGGCGTTCAGCGTCGTGGTGGGCGTCTCGAGTAGATAGGCTCGCATGGGCGGCTCCTAGGTCGCGGGGGCAGGTTCGCTGCGGTCGTAGTTGAGGTGGTCGATGCCGGCGGCGCTCATGTGTACCAGCGCGGCGCACAGCCAGTCCAAACACTCGGCCTGGGTCTTGGCGTGGCTCGCGTCGCGTCCCCAGATGTACACGCCGTGGTTGCGCACGATGACGGCGTTGGCACGTGGCCAATCTCGCACGGCCTGCGCCATCGTCTCGGCCAGCTCGTGTTCTTGCGCGGTGTTGTCGATGACGGGGATCTCGTGAACATCGAAGTATCCGACGCCCTCCAGCCCTTTCATCATCTCCATGCGCGTGAGGCGAAGCGGCTCACCCGGCGGCACTAGCGCGCTCGCCAAGACCACGTTGAGGCTGTGGCTGTGCAACACCGCACCCGCGTTGCGCTGCGTGATCGCTGCCATGAACAAGGGCGCGCACGCCGTCAGCTCGAAGGCCTGCGTTGGCGCTTTGGTGACGTGGCCCTGCCGATCGAGCTCGAAGATGTGTTCTGGCAGCAGCTTCTCTTTTTCGACGCCACTAGGCGCCATGAACACCGTGTCGCCGTGGCGGACCGCGATGCCACCGCCGGTGCCGCTGGCCCAGCCAAAGCCGTAAAACAGCCGGCATAGTTCGCAGATCGTCTCCCGAAAAGCTTGATTTTGCGCCGTCATGTGCTCTCCAGCCCGCGGCTTTGCGGGTCGCGTCGGAGGCGAGCGTGCGTCACGGGCAAGGGCCGCACA